>NZ_JAKTID010000015.1:0-16092 GCF_027854795.1 Acinetobacter sp. AOR34_HL
CTGAGTCCTTTATAGTTAAAGTGTTTGTTTGCACTCATATTTTAACTATTTAGACTCAGGTTTTTTTATTTAAAGCAAACTATGGGACAGTAGTGCCTTCGGGTTCTCTTTTTTATTTCAATTCAAATATAAATTTGTATGGTATCGTGTTAAAAATACAAAGAATTTTTAGAATATAAAGTCATGATAGTTACATCAAACGAAGAATTTAAACACCTAAAAAAACAGATTAAAGAATATTTTGAAAGGATTGCTCAGCATATTAATATGAGTAAAACTGTGCTGTTTTATTCATATGGCGATCGAGAAAATCGTTGCCAAGTTTGGAATTCTTCATACTCAGAATTAAATAATGCGTTAAATCAACTTTTTGAAATACTGGATCATCAGTTTGCAATCAATCAACAACTCAATGAATATATAAAAATTGATTGTGCTTACAATATCCAAAAGGAAGATTGGCAAAAAATAGATCAAGCTATTAAAACTCAACAGCACAATAACCATTACCGTAAGGGATTAAGTTTTGATGAAAAATTTTCCATTTGCTTTCTAGAACAAGAGCTTTATGGAAGGGCAATTATTCGTGGATTAAGTTATGATCAGCCGAATTACTTTGACCAAGATAATCTGAACTCGACACTTGAATATAAATATTCAAACCAGAACACATCTATACAATTCAAGCAACTTGAATATGCTTGGACTTTTGACACCTACGCTGTGTTTTATGAAAATGGTCAACTGATTCCTTTACAAAGCCAATTTACTGAAAATGGAGTACGTTATTTAACAACCGACAAAAAGACGCATATCAAAGACATCATTAAAAAAAATGCGAGCTTTTTATCAAGTCAAATAGCACAAGATGGAAAATACAATTACGGTTTTTTCCCTGCCTACGATCGTTCTATCAGAAGCTATAATACGGTCAGACACTGTACTACGACCTATTCATTACTAGAAACCCTGATCATAGACAAAAATGATTCAGTTCTTGGTCGTTGCAAATTCGCAATAGAGTATGCACTTCAACATTTCTATGTAGAAATTCAGCCTAATCAAGCTTATATGTTGGATGGATCGACTCCAGAAGATTTAGATGAAATAAAATTAGGAGCAAATGCAGCAGCGTTGTTAATGCTAACAAAATATCAGGAGATTACAGGGGAGACTACCTATCTAAATCAGGCGTTGGCATTGGCTAAGGGTATTCAGTCTATGATGAATAGTGAGGGTGAAACTTCACATGTATTGCATTATCCAAGTTTAGAATTGAAAGAAAAATTTAGAATTATTTATTACGATGGTGAAGCTGCTTTAGCCTTACTGCGTTTATATCAACTACATTCAGATGAGTATCTATTAAACAGTGTCAAACTTATGTTTGAACGATTTATACAAGAAAAATACGAGCGTTATCATGATCATTGGTTGAGTTATTGCACCAATGAACTTACCAAAATTTGTGCAGAAGAAAAATATTTCTTATTTGGAATAAAAAATTATGTCAGGTATATGATTTTTATTCGTAATCGAAAAACTACTTATTCAACTCTTCTAGAAATGATGATGTCTGCATATCTCATGGTCAATCGGATCTAAATGATATTCTTGAGAAAGCACATTTTGAAGATCTCAAGAAGTTGATTGAATTCAGGGCTGAATTTCAGAGAACTGGTTTTTTCTATCCAGAAGTTGCGATGTATATGGCATGTCCTGAAAAGGTTTTGCACGCATTTTATGTCAGACATGATCGTTTTAGAGTTCGTATTGATGATCAGGAACATAATCTTTCAGGTTATATCGCCTATGTACAACATTTTAACTAGTCAAAATCTAGGATCATGACTATGAAACTACAAGAAGAAATAAAAATAATTTCGCATTTGCATCAAGAAACTTTCCAACATCAAATTTGGAATCAAGTATTAAATGTCGATTGCACTCATTGGATGACTTTACTTTTAGCCATCGAACATATTTCCGATCAAAAAATTCAATTAGATGATGTGATTCCGATTGAGAAACAGCAACAAGAAAATTTTTGGGCAAGTTTTGAGAAAAAAAATTATTCGGTTTTAGCTCTTCTACAGCGCCTCATTCTGACTGCAGATAAGGAAATGAGTCAGCACATTTTGTCTCATATTTTTGGAAATATGCTGATTGCTCAAGACGTTATAGATAAAAAATTAAAAGAATTAGACATAGACTCACATCGGGTAAAAATTAAAGATTTATATGTGATCGCTCAGACAATATTTGAGCTGCCAAATGCACTAATCAAGAAAATATTTTCTATCCAGCCGCTTATTGATAGTGCAAATATTCCATTAAAAACATTACTTTTTAGTTGTACTCAACTTGATGCACTTATGTATTTAGAGTTTGAACAAAGGATCCTATATTGTTCCTTTCGTGCTGAAAATCAAAGTATCGGCCTGTTTTCCTTATTAGATAATATCCATCGAATAGATCATCTCGTACCTTATTATCATTATTTTCCAGAGGGCTTAATTGAAAATAAAACCATTCAGCCTAAAAGTGAATGGATGAATGTAATGGGGGATACTTATTTTGGTGAATACTATACAGAAATTAGAAAATGTCGTGGTCAAGATGATGCGTTGCAACGTTATGGTTATGGGCATTCATTTGAAAAAATTAAATCTTTCTTTCAAAAAGATGATATTAATTGCATTAATTTTGAAGCGGTATTTAATACAGAAACACGTTCACCATTACAAGATGCAAAAGCTTTTATTTTAGGGGCTGATCATACTCAAACGCTTGAACAGTTTCAACATTTAAATATCAATCTTGTCAATCTCGCAAATAACCACTTAAAAGATTATGGTAGCAAAAGTTTAAAATTTACCTTAGACAAATTTGAGGGAGCAAACATCTGTCATATGGGTGCAGGTGTCGATCAGCAGAAAGCTCATCAGTTTATTGAGTTAAATCCCAAACCTAAAAAAGTTGCTATTTTTAATGGCTATTGGCATCGTGATATTGCTTATCAAGACTATGAATTTTATGCATTAGGTAAGAGTGCAGGCGTGGCTTGTTTAAATGCCATTCTATTTGAACAGATCATGCAATATCGTATGCAGAATCCAGATGCAAAAATCATTTTAATTTGTCATTGGGGCATAGATTTTAAATCAATACATCCTGAACAAGAAAAACTAGCCAACTTATTTACACAGATTGGTGTTGATTTAATTATTGGACATGGTGCTCATACGATTCAACCCGTTCGCTATGTAAATAATAAGCCAGTGATTTTTGGCATCGGTAATGGAGTGTTTAATAGCAATGGAGAATATGAAAAATACCAAGCTTTACCATTTGGAGCTATCATTAGAATTAATTTAGTAAAAGAAGTTGTTTAGTTGTATCCTATTTTTACTGATAATTTATCAAGTTTTTGGCAACCTTATCCTGTCAATCAGCAACAATTTGAACGAGCAAGTGATTACCTAACCAAAGACTTAAATCAACATCATTTTAGAATTCAGAAAAATGATTTAGGGTTTTATGTTGAGCTAAATATTTAAGGATACTTTGAGTAATTATCTAGAATTATATTCAATTGCTCGGAAGTAAAACCAAGATTACGTAATCCACCACTTCTGAGTTTGCAATCATAACTAGTCATGATATTTGTTGGTGTGGTTTTCTTGGCGTTGGGTGCACAGACATGATTGAGACCAAATGCATGTCCCATTTCATGAATACTCGCTGCTTGAGTCTGATAATTTAATCGTTCCCAATCAATTAGGATGAAAGGTCGACCTTGATTCCTAAATCCCCAACTTGTGATATCACTATATTTCAGCTTAGGAGAGTAGGAGTCATAGATAATAAATAAAACTTCTTTACTTTTGCGTTTCGGAAAACAGTCTTTGACTGCACTAGGCACATTTTCAGTGACTAAATCCATTGGTTGATTCAGTTTTGAAGCAAGATCACATTTCCTTTTTGTAAAATCACGATATGAATAGTAGTGATTCATCAGAAACTTAAAGATCTTATTGTTATTTTCATCCAAAAAGTAACGATTTAAGATTTCGATTTCTTTCTGCATCTGAGCTTTAGTATCAAAGATTTTTGCTTGAGGTCGATTGATCGTATAAACAAAAGTAACATATACGATAGGCAAATGATCAAATGAATCAGTTTTGTATTTATACGGGGTAATTTTAATAGGTGGTTTTTTGGAAGGTGTACACGAAGCCGTAATCGCAATACTCAGTATGGATACAAATAATAGTTTCAATTGCATCTTCGAACTCTCAACTCTTCAAGATTTTGATTGTTATGGAAGTATTTTAATGTGGATTTAGACATGCTAACAGATTTTATGAGTAATGATGATGAATGATACCAATGAACTACAACGCCAAATTCTTGATGTCGTCGCTTTAATTCCATTTGGAAAGGTCGCTACCTATGGGCAAATTGCTAAACTAGCTGGGCTACCAAAACATGCCCGTCTTGTAGGTACAGTTTTAAAGAATTTAGATGAAGGAAGTCAGCTTCCATGGCATCGGGTAATTAATTCACAAGGTAAAGTGAGTACAACAAACCTAGATGAACATGGGGAAAATCGACAATTAAAGCTATTAAAAAATGAAGATGTTTTATTAGAGAATTACAAAATTAAATTAAAAGATTATCAATGGATATTTTAATTTTTTGCTTAAAAGAAAATAAATAATTTATTCAATCGAATCAAATCACGTTAATAAGTAAATTATAGGTCTGACTTATTAAAATAATTTAAAAAACTGCATGTCTGAAATCGGACATGCAGTTTTTGGGACTAAGGATAATCTTAAATCAGCGAACGATTAGAACAGGAATATGACTTTCCCCCAAAACTTTCTGAGCAACGCTACCTAAAATAAACTTTTTAAATCCAGTTCTACCATGAGAACCCATGATAATTAAATCCACTTCAAGATTTTGAGCAGCTTTAATAATTTCTTCATGAACTGAAAAACCTTCTACAACTTGTGTTGCAACTGTTTGTCCTAATTCTTCAAATTGTTTTTGAGCTTTCGTTAAATTTTCCTGAACATAAGATCGCACACGTTCGATCAATTCATTACTTTGCCCCATACGTAAATACGCATCTGCCAAATATGGGTCTAAAGTCATTACTTGAACCAAAGTAATTTGGCTATTTAAAGCTTTAGCAAGTTGTGCTGCTTGCTGAATGACATTTGCTGAAATTTCAGAGTCGTCGATAGCGACAAGAATTTTTTGATAAGCCATGATAAATACTCCTTATTATTACACTTTGATTCGCTTCTAAATTTTTGTTTAAAATAAAAACTATACTTTCATATTAAACTTATTATTCGCATAATAAAACCTAGTAATTTCATAAGAATAATTGTTGGTTTTAGATGTTTTGATGTGTTTAATTATTTGAAAATTATAAAAATATTAAAGTTGTATAAGGGGTATTTTAAAGTTGATTGTTTCATAGACTTTTGTCTAAATATGAGTGTAAACCATCAAGTTGATCAGTTTGTAATAGTTCTCTAATTTTTAAAATCTGCTTTTCATCTAGCTCATAGAGTTTTAAAGAAAGTAGTCTTTCAATATCTGTTTCGGAAAAACGATACTTAATAATTTTAGCAGGTACACCGCCTACAATTGCATAAGGAGGTACATCTTGAGTGACAATAGCTCCTGTGGCAACCACAGCACCTTCACCGAGTTTAATACCTTGCATGATCATGGCTCTGCTACCAATCCAGCAACCATCTGCAATTATGGTGTCACCCGCAGCAAGAAAACTGCGTGTATCAAAAGGGAAGGTGGAAATCCAGTCAGCTCTATGCAGCTGATTGCCGCCCATCATAATGACACATTCGGCACCGAAGCAAACAAAATTACCAATATAGAGCTGGTCTATTGGTTTATCTGGTGTGGATACTTTGTCATGTAGATAACGTACTACACAACGTTCAAAACCTTGATCCCAATAAGCAGAATAATAGGAATAATTACCTTTAATATGAATATTTGGATTTTTTACAGTTTTCGCAATAAATTCGAACTCACACCAATGTTTAACAGGGGAGTTGATCGAAGTTGAGTCCATTTACATTTCACAGAATAATTTGAGAAGAAAAACCCCTCAAAGGTGAGGGGTTAATTGGGCTTGGAATATTATAGGTATTCCACGCTCACGATTTCGTATTCAACTTCACCTTGTGGTGTTTGAATTTTAGCTTCATCGCCTTCGCTTTTGCCTAATAGGCCACGAGCGATTGGAGAGTTCACTGAGATTTTATTAATTTTAAAATCTGCTTCATCGTCGCCTACGATTTTATAGGTCTTACGTTCTTCAGTATCTAGGTTTTCAATCGTTACCGTAACACCAAATACAACACGACCGTTTTGTTCAAGATCTTTAACGTCAATTACCTGACATGCGCCAAGTTTACCTTCGATATCTTGAATACGACCTTCACAGAAGCCTTGTTGCTCACGTGCTGCATGATACTCAGCATTTTCTTTGAGGTCACCATGCTCACGTGCCTCAGCAATAGCCTGTGTAATACGTGGGCGATCAACTGTTTTTAACTGTTGTAATTCTTTCTCTAAGGCAACCTTGCCTTCAGGAGTCATAGGATAACGTTGCATTTTAGTCCCCTCTAAATTGGTTGGGAAAATACAGGATTAAAAAAAGAAAAAGCCCGCCACCGATAAGGTGACGGGACTTTATCGGTAGAGAATTAACCTACAGTTTGTAAATCTTGCAAGCGGTATACATCCATTGGCAATTTCACAGCAAATGCTTGGCAAACTGCTTCTGCACCATTGATTGTCGTTGTGTAGTACACTTTGCCTTGTAGGGCAGCACGACGAATCATTGCAGAATCGTATTGAGCTTGTTTGCCTTCAGTGGTGTTGACAATAAGATGAATTTCACCATTTTTCAAGCGGTCTACAATGTGTGGACGACCTTCAGTCACTTTATTGACTGCTTCACATTCCAAACCAGCTTCTTGCAATACTTGGTAAGTACCGTTGGTTGCAACAAGTTTGAAACCGTAAGCAATCAATTGTTTAGCGATATTAGCAATATATTTCTTGTCTGATTCACGAACAGATAAGAATGCATATTTCACTTCGCCTTCAGTTGGCAAGCCTGGTAAACGTTCATTTGAACCAAGTACAGCTTTGTAGAATGCTTCGCCAAATGTTTCACCTACACCCATAACTTCACCTGTAGATTTCATCTCAGGTCCAAGCATTGGGTCAACACCTTGGAATTTAGCAAACGGGAATACCGCTTCTTTTACAGCAAAGTGAGTTGGGATGATCTCTTTAGTGAATCCTTGAGATTCTAAAGATTGACCAGCCATACAACGAGCAGCAACTTTCGCTAAAGATTCACCGATACATTTCGATACGAAAGGAACCGTACGTGATGCACGTGGATTCACTTCAAGTACATAAATGTCGTTGCCTTTTACTGCAAACTGAACGTTCATCAAACCTACAACGCCAAGCTCTTTTGCCATCGCAACAGTTTGACGACGCATTTCATCCTGAACTTCTTGTGAAAGAGAGTAAGGAGGAATCGAACATGCTGAGTCACCTGAGTGGATACCTGCTTGTTCAATATGTTGCATGATACCGCCAATCACGACGTCTTTACCGTCAGATACGCAGTCCACATCAACTTCAGTTGCATCATCAAGGAAACGGTCAAGAAGAACAGGCGCTTCATTAGACGCTTGAACTGCTTCACGAAGGTAACGCTTAAGTTCTTCTTCGTTATATACGATTTCCATTGCGCGACCACCCAATACATAAGATGGACGAACAACTAGCGGATAACCAACTTTTGCAGCTTCAGAGATACCTTCTTCAGCAGATTTTACAATGCTGTTGTTCGGTTGACGAAGCTGTAGACGTTGAATCATTTGCTGGAAACGTTCACGGTCTTCTGCACGGTCAATCGCATCTGGAGATGTACCAATGATTGGTGTACCTGCTTCTTCCAAAGCACGAGCCAATTTCAAAGGTGTTTGACCACCGTATTGTACGATCACGCCTTTAGGCTTCTCAGTACGTACGATTTCAAGTACATCTTCCAATGTAACAGGTTCGAAGTACAAACGATCTGATGTGTCATAGTCGGTAGAAACAGTTTCAGGGTTACAGTTCACCATGATTGTTTCGTAACCGTCATCACGCATAGCTAGGGCAGCGTGTACACAGCAGTAGTCAAACTCAATACCTTGACCAATACGGTTCGGACCACCACCGATGACCATGATTTTGTCACGGCTTGATGGATTTGCTTCACATTCTTCATCATAAGTTGAATACATGTAAGCTGTACCTGATTCGAACTCAGCAGCACATGTATCAACACGTTTATAAACTGGATATACACCCAAGTTCCAACGTTGCTTACGGAATTGCTTTTGTGAAATACCCATTAAGTCAGCAATACGAAGGTCAGATAAACCTTTGCGCTTGAATGAACGGATATTGTCAGCGTTTAAATCACCAAAACCTAAAGTTTTTACTTGAGCTTCAGTTTTAACGATATCTTCAATTTGGATCAAGAACCAACGGTCAATCTTCGTTGCTTCAAACACTTCATCTAATGAGAAACCATGACGGAATGCGTCGGCAACATACCAAATACGATCTGGACCTGGAACTTTAAGCTCTTTTAAGATGATGTCTTTAGCATTTGCTGTACCAACTTCGATTTTTTCATCAAAGCCACTCACACCAACTTCAAGACCACGAAGTGCTTTTTGAACAGATTCTTGGAAGTTACGACCAATCGCCATCACTTCGCCCACAGATTTCATCTGAGTTGTAAGAACAGGCTCAGCTTGTGGGAATTTTTCGAAGTTAAAGCGTGGAATCTTGGTTACGACATAGTCAATTGCTGGTTCGAAGCTTGCAGGTGTTACACCGCCAGTGATGTCATTTTTCAATTCATCAAGGGTATAACCAACCGCAAGTTTTGCAGCAATTTTTGCAATCGGGAAGCCAGTAGCTTTAGACGCAAGCGCAGATGAACGAGAAACACGAGGGTTCATCTCGATCACAACCATACGACCATCTTTCGGATTAATACCGAACTGAACGTTTGAACCACCTGTTTCAACACCGATTTCACGCAGAACAGCAACCGATGCATTACGCATGATTTGATATTCTTTATCTGTCAATGTTTGAGCAGGGGCAACAGTGATTGAGTCACCAGTATGCACACCCATTGGGTCAAAGTTTTCGATCGCACATACGATAATACAGTTGTCGTTTTTATCACGAACAACTTCCATCTCGTATTCTTTCCAACCAATTAATGATTCATCAATCAATAATTGTTTAGTTGGAGAAAGATCGAAACCGCGTTCACAGATTTCAATAAATTCTTCTTTATTGTATGCGATACCACCACCAGAACCACCCATCGTGAATGACGGACGAATGATCACTGGGAAGCCGAAACGTGCTTGAATTTCCAATGCATGTTCCATGCTTTCTGCAACATCAGCACGTGGACATTCAAGTCCAATTTTACGCATTGCGATGTCAAAAAGTTTACGATCTTCTGCTTTCTCAATCGCTTCTTTTGATGCACCAATCAATTCAACGTTATATTTTTCTAAAATACCGTTAGCATCTAATGCAAGTGCACAGTTCAATGCAGTTTGACCACCCATCGTTGGGAGAACTGCATCTGGGCGTTCTTTTTCAATAATTTGTGCAACTGTCTGCCAAGTGATTGGCTCGATATAAGTTGCATCCGCCATTGAAGGATCGGTCATGATGGTCGCTGGGTTAGAGTTCACCAAAATAACACGGTAACCTTCTTCACGAAGCGCTTTACATGCTTGTGCACCTGAGTAGTCAAACTCACACGCCTGACCAATGACAATAGGACCAGCACCAATAATTAAGATGCTTTTAATATCCGTACGTTTAGGCATTATTCGCTCCTTAATTACTTCTTAGCTGCTTCGATAAGTTCGATGAAATGATCGAACAACGGAGCGCAATCATGTGGACCAGGACTCGCTTCAGGGTGACCTTGGAAGCTAAATGCTGGTTTGTCAGTGCGATGAATACCTTGGTTTGTACCATCAAACAATGAACGATGTGTTACTTTTAAGTTTGAAGGTAAGGTGCTTTCATCAACTGCAAAGCCATGGTTTTGAGAAGTAATCATCACTGTACCATTCTCAAGGTTTTGTACAGGATGGTTGGCGCCGTGATGACCATGATTCATTTTCATCGTCTTCGCACCAGAAGCAAGCGCTAAAATTTGGTGACCTAAACAAATACCAAAGACTGGTAATGTTGTGGTTTCAACAATGGTTTTAACCGCTTCGATTGCATAGTCACATGCTGCTGGATCACCAGGACCATTTGACAAGAAAACGCCATCTGGATTTAAAGCAAGGACTTTTTCAGCAGGTGTTTGTGCAGGAACAACTGTTAACTTACAGCCGCGATCTGCGAGCATACGTAAGATGTTGGTTTTGACACCATAATCATATGCAACAACATGATATTTAAGTTCTGGTTGGGTAAAACCATTGCCTAATGCCCAAGAACCTTCAGTCCATTCGAAACCTTCAGGGTCACAGCATTCTTTAGCAAGATCAAGACCATTTAAACCACCGAATTCACGTGCTTTGGCAATAGCTTCTTCTTCTGTAATATTTTCGCCAGCAAGGATACAACCGTTTTGTGCTCCTTTTTCACGTAAGATACGAGTTAACTTTCGTGTGTCAATATCTGCGATTGCAACAACATTGTGTTGTTGTAAATATTCGCTAAGTGATTGCTCAGAACGGAAGTTACTGTGTAATAGTGGAAGATCACGAATAATTAAACCATTCGCCCATACTTTATGGATGCGACCTGATTCAACGTCTTCACTATTACAGCCAGTATTTCCGATATGAGGATAAGTCAACGTAACAAGTTGCTGTGCGTAACTTGGGTCAGTCAAAATTTCTTGATAACCAGTCATGGCAGTATTAAAAACGACTTCACCAGTCGTACTACCCGATGCACCGATAGACGTTCCTTTAAAGATCGTTCCATCTGCGAGGGCTAAAATGGCGGGGGTGCTCAAACCAAAGCTCCTGAACTAAAACCACAAAAATAGGGCTGTAAAAAAGCGAGTAGACATAAAAAAAGGTAGGCCGTCTTTAAAAACATGCCCCTCCTTCCAGTCTGCTCGCTTGTAACTTAACAGCGCATTATACGCATGAGTCTCTGAAAAGTCTATGTGTTTTATTTATTAAAGTGAGTTAAAAGTACATGTGTAAAAATGAGGAGCAGAAGAGAGTGTCTATTGCAAAATAACTCATTCTTCTAAGTATAGAATGAGATATTATGAAAATTGTTAGACAATTTTTGCCTGATTCGATGCTGAAGCGATTTATCTTATACCTAGCCAAAAAATCAACAATCAGTATAGAGGGGAATCAAGATGGCTGAGAATCAAGCGCCGACAACTGCTGAAGAAGTGAAAGAAGTTGCTGTCGAGAAAACGGCTAAAGCTAAAGAAACTGTTGCTGCAAAAACAGCAGAAGTGAAAGAAGTTGTAGCTGAAAAGACTGCTGAAGTTAAAGAAGCAGTTGCAGAGAAAACAGCAAAAGCGAAAGAAGTTGTAGCTGAAAAGACTGCTAAAGCGAAAGAAGTAATTGCTGAAACTCAAGAACAAGCGAAAGAAGTAATTGCTGAAACTCAAGAGCAAGTGAAAGAAGTGATTGCTGAAACTCAAGAAAAAATTGAGACTGAAGCTAAAGAATTGAATCAAAATATTCAAAATCAATTGACTCAAATCAAGCAAGATTTACTTCAACGTATTGAAGTGATCAAATCACAATTAAATTCTTCTCAAGGTAACTTGTTTGAATTAAAGAATGCGTTGAAAACTGAGTTAAATGCTTTAATTGAAGATTTAACGAAAGTAAGCAAAGAATTAAAAGATGATATTAGCCAAATCTCTGTTAAGCACAAAGATACGCTAGTTGGCAGTTTTAAACGTACTAAAGATCAAGCTGTAGAAGCTTGGAACAAAGTTCGTGCTAGTTAATTACTAGCCAATAAAAAAGCGAGATATATTCTCGCTTTTTTATTGATTAAAATTGATGTAGCCAATCACGTTTGTTGTGAAAATCGGCTTGAGGGCTGCTGTGCTGCATTGCAAAATAATGCATACCTTGTGTGGTATTTAATACAGCAGTTAAACCTACATATAAATCTGACCACTTCAACTTATTGCTTTGCATAAATTGAGTAAGGTCTAAACTTACATTTAATCCATAATGGGTTTTCTGTAAGTGATTTAGCTCAATATCATATGCAGGAAGTGGCGGTATATTTTCAGGGAATCGGTATTCTTCAAATTGATAAGCTTGCCAAGCTTGAGAAGAGGAAAGATTAATTTCTCTATAAAAATCTTCATCTTTCACACCTACAAAAATTTCAAAACACGTTTGTTCCCATAAAAAGTCGAGGCGAGGATGTGCTGCGACGAGATCGGGATAAATTAAAAACTGATTTGGGTCACGAACCCAAAAACCAACATTTATAGTCGCTGGTGTTTGTTGCTCAATCGCTCCAACAACGGTAATTGCACTAAAACGATCGAAAGCAGAGAGTTCATAACTTGCCATAGCTTGATTACTTGCTTAAATGTGCAAAACGAACAAGATTTGAGAGATTTTGATTTTGTTTGTCCGCTTTCTTATAAAGCAAAACAATTTTACCAATTTTTTGTACTGATTCAGCGCCTGTAGCTTCAACAAGTGCATCAATTACAGCTGCACGATCTTCACGATCTTCGCCCGCGATTTTAACTTTGATAAGTTCATGATCATTCAAAGCGCGATTTGTTTCTTCAATTACGTTTTCTGTCAAACCCTGACCACCAATCATAACAACTGGATTCAGCGCGTGGCCAATTTGACGTAAACGTTTGCGCTCATGGATAGATAAAGCCGCCATTTAAAAAATACCTGATTTGAAAAACGAACTAGTATAACTTGCATCCCGTTTCTAAGATAGATTAATGGTGCTTGTGGATGGATAAAAATGATCAAAAATAAGAGAAATATCCAATCTAGATGATCGAAAAAAATCTGTAAAAGTTCGTGTGAATGAAGTACATCCGTACTGTAATGAGAGTAATTTTCACGTACAATGACTAATCAGAAGTTTTTTGAAATTTAGTGAGTTATGGCGACACGCATTACCAATCAAAAATTGTCTAAAAGCAGTCGTGCATGGATGAGAGAGCACTTGGATGATCCTTTTGTGAAAAAAGCACAAAAAGAAGGTTATCGCGCTCGTGCAGCATATAAGTTACTTGAAATCCAAGAAAAATATAAAATGATCAAACCAGGAATGACGGTTGTCGATCTTGGTGCAGCACCAGGTAGTTGGTCACAAATCGCTGGAAAGCTGGTTGGTTCTAATGGTCTAGTAATTGCTTCAGATATTTTACCAATGGATGCACTTCCTGACGTGACTTTCTTACAAGGTGACTTCCGAGAGGAAGAAGTTTTTGAAAAATTGTTAAATATTTTAAATGGACGTCAAGTTGACGTTGTAATTTCTGATATGGCCCCCAATACATCAGGTAATAGGGCTGTTGATCAACCGCGCCAAATTTATCTTTGTGAATTGGCTTTGGATTTTGCTCAAAAAGTTTTAGGACCAAATGGACAATTTATTGTTAAAGTGTTCCAAGGTTCGGGCTTTGACGAATTCAGAAAGCAAGTGGTCGATAGTTTTGATGTATTAAAAACAGCTAAACCTGAGGCGTCTCGTGCTCGATCAAAAGAGGTTTTTTTGATTGGACAAGGTCGTAAAAAGGCATTGCAATAAAAGTGTACTTGCCAAGTTGTTAAAAATTGTGCATTTTGTACCTTTTAAGTTTTTTGCAACGCAAATTCATTGCTGTTTTTGTGAAGGTCAGCCAAGATTAGGTATGATCAAATTAGATTGATATGGGAATAAAGCCTTGAGCGATTACTTCAAGAATGCCGTATTGTGGCTCATCATACTCGGTGTTCTGATTTTGATTTTTAGCAACGTCAGTGACCGCAATAAGCCTGCCGCGATGAAATATTCTGATTTCGTAGCAGCAGTTAATGCTGGGCAGATTAAACAAGTCACAATTGACGGTTTAAATATTAGCGGTGAAAAAACCAATGGTTCTTCATTTGAAACGGTTCGCCCACAAGTTGAAGACACTGAGTTGCTACCAAGCTTGAACAAACAAAATGTTGTAGTTGAGGGGACAGCTCCGCAACGTCAAGGCATTTTGATGCAACTTCTCATTGCGAGTTTCCCAGTATTGCTCATCATTTTATTATTCATGTTCTTCATGCGTAATATGGGCGGTGGCGCTGGTGGCAAAAACGGTCCTATGAGTTTTGGTAAGTCAAAAGCAAAAATGTTATCTGAAGATCAAATCAAGGTAACGTTTACTGATGTTGCAGGTTGTGACGAAGCAAAACAAGAAGTCGTTGAAATTGTCGATTTCTTAAAAGATCCAGCAAAATTCAAACGTCTTGGTGCAACTATTCCACGTGGTGTGTTAATGGTTGGTCCTCCAGGTACAGGTAAAACATTATTAGCCAAAGCAATTGCTGGTGAAGCTAAAGTTCCTTTCTTTAGTATTTCTGGTTCTGATTTCGTTGAAATGTTTGTTGGTGTTGGTGCTTCACGTGTTCGTGATATGTTCGAACAAGCTAAACGTCATGCACCATGTATTATTTTCATTGATGAGATTGATGCTGTAGGTCGTCATCGTGGTTCAGGTACAGGTGGCGGTCATGATGAACGTGAACAAACCTTGAACCAAATGCTTGTAGAGATGGACGGTTTCGAAGGCAATGAAGGTGTGATCGTAATTGCTGCCACAAACCGTGTAGATGTATTGGATAAAGCTTTACTTCGTCCAGGTCGTTTTGACCGTCAAGTGATGGTAGGGTTACCTGACATTCGTGGTCGTGAGCAAATCTTAAATGTTCATTTGAAGAAATTACCTTCAGTGACTGGTGTTGATGTTAAAGTCCTGGCACGTGGTACACCAGGCTTCTCTGGTGCGCAACTAGCAAACTTAGTGAATGAAGCTGCATTGTTCGCTGCTCGTCGTAACAAGAACACTGTCGACATGCATGATTTCGAAGATGCAAAAGACAAAATCTACATGGGTCCTGAACGTAAGTCGATGGTGATTCGTGAAGAAGAACGTCGTGCTACTGCGTACCATGAAGCGGGTCATGCCATCGTTGCTGAAATCTTGCCTGGTACTGATCCTGTGCATAAAGTAACGATTATGCCACGCGGTTGGGCTTTGGGTGTGACATGGCAGCTGCCTGAACAAGACCAAACTAGCCATTATAAAGATAAGATGTTGAATGAGCTTTCAATCTTATTTGGCGGTCGTATTGCTGAAGAAGTTTTCATTAATCAAATGTCAACTGGTGCTTCAAACGACTTCGAACGAGCGACTAAAATGGCTCGTGCGATGGTAACCAAATATGGTATGTCAGAAAGACTTGGCGTCATGGTCTATGAAGATGAAAACCAAAATGGTTTCTTTGGAAATGTTGGTAGTCGTACAATTTCTGATGCTACACAACAAAAAGTAGATGAAGAAGTTCGTCGTATCCTTGATCAACAATATAAAGTTGCTCGTGATATTTTGGAAAATAATCAAGATATCGCACATGCTATGGTTAAAGCCTTGATGGAATGGGAAACGATTGATCGTGACCAAATTCGTGACATCATGGAAGGTCGTGAACCTCGTCCACCAAAAGTATATGTTGCTGAGAATCCTGTGGCTGCATTTGAACCACCAAAAGATGGTCCATCTACGCCACCACCATTACCAGCAATGGGTTAATACTTTGAAATTAAAAAGAGCAACTTAGGTTGCTCTTTTTTATGTTCTAAAAAATAGACCTCTTGCAAAAATCATTTTTTAACCAACTCCATGTTGTAAATTGCAGCAATTAAATTCAGACGTAAACCCATGCGTTTACGCCTATTTCG
>NZ_JAKTID010000016.1:0-4043 GCF_027854795.1 Acinetobacter sp. AOR34_HL
GAAACGGAGTATCGCTTCAATCATCGGAACGGTAATTTATATCTCGATTTGCTTAAATTACTCCGTAACAATCCTCTTTAACTTCCTAAGCCCCTTTTTTATTCTCTTGTTCGATCGTTTGTTTTAATTGCTAATTCAACCAAGCCAAATCTTGCTGCGAGACTAAACTAAAATCTTTTAAGCTCATCACAGGTCGGTGAAGTTGCTGAGCCAAGTTTTCCAACTCGATATTATTCTTAATATCCATTTTATTGATCTCCATTTTTATTGTTCTATGTTTGGAGTGTATGCGTAATTCAAAAAGAATTCTAGCACTTAGAATTATTGAAAAATGTGAATGATTTCTTACTTAATCTTCTGGTTTAAATAGAACGGTTCATTCTATAAAAAACTATTTTCAGAATATAGAAAGTCGATATAATCAAATCACATCGCTTCAGGGCGGGGTGAAATTCCCCACCGGTGGTAAGTTAGGCTTTGCTCATCAAAGACCTAATCAGCCCACGAGCCTGTATATTTTTATATACAAGCAGATTTGGTGAAAAACCAAAGCCGACGGTATAGTCCGGATGAAAGAAGACGAAATCACCGAAACTTACTTTGGTTTGTTTCGGTGTCCGCTTATTTTGCATCAGTCCTGAAATGTTCAACCGTAACCCAATTACGCGAGCGTTTCATATGTCTAGTTTAATTCAACCTGAACTTTTCTTTTCAGCACTCTCACCAGCTGAACTTCGTATTCAACAAGCTTTAGATGATATCCGCCAAGGCAAACCTGTATTGGTCATGGACGATTTTGATCGGGAAAATGAAGCTGATCTTATTATTGCTGCTGAAACATTAACCGTCGAAACAATGGCACAAATGATTCGTGATGGTTCTGGTATTGTGTGTTTATGTTTGACTGAACAATTAGCTGACTATTTAGAACTCCCACCTATGGTCATAGATAACTCTAGCCAATTCAAAACTGCATTTACCGTCACGATTGAGGCAGCACAAGGCGTTACGACAGGTGTATCAGCAAAAGATCGTGTAACAACGGTTTTTGCTGCAACTAAGGATGGTGCTGTTGCAAGTGATCTTCATCGTCCAGGTCATGTATTCCCCTTACGTGCTCGTGATGGCGGTGTACTAACCCGTCGAGGTCATACCGAGGGGACAATTGATTTAGCTCGTTTGGCAGGCTTAAAACCTGCAGGTGTGCTATGTGAGCTAACCAACCCAGATGGTTCTATGGCATCAGGTATTCAAGTGTTAGCGTATGCGCAAACACATGGCTTGACAGTGATTAGCATAGAAGAACTCGTCCAATACCGTTTAAAGCATAATCTTTAATACAAAAAAAGCCTCGATTCATCGAGGCTTTTTATTAGGATACTTTGCGCCGTTGATTTAATTGCTCGATACATTCAATCAGCTCATTAAACTGATTGATTTGCGTGATCGGCTGCGCTTGAGCCAGTTCTTCTGGTGTTCCATAGCCATAACTGACCGCAATGGTATCAATTCCATGAGCACGTGCACCAACAATATCATATTGACGATCACCGACCATTACACAGTGCTGTGCATTCAACTGTTCTTGCTCAAGAATATAAGCAATTAAATCTGCTTTGTTGGTACGTTCGCCAGTCAATTCACTACCATGTATTTCTGTGAAATATTGATCCAACTCGAAATGCACCAAAATTTGTTTCGCATAGACTGTTGGCTTAGCTGTTGCTAAAAATAATTGATAATCTTGTTGTTTTAGTTTGTAGAGTGTCTCAGCAACATTTGGATAGACTTGATTTTCAAATAATCCGATCACTGCAAAACGTTCACGATAGGCTGCGAGTGCTTGCTCAGCCAACTCATCACTTTGGGAGTTTAACAATCTCGCCAAGGAACCTTTTAATGGTGGTCCAATCGTCCAATCCAAATCTACTTCATCAGCTATTGGATAACCAAGTTTCTCTAGCGCAAAACGAATTGAACGATGAATACCTTCTTTGGGATCAGTTAAAGTCCCATCTAAATCAATTAAAATATTTCTGATCGTCATTCGCTCAATCTCTTACAGCCTTACATAACATAGTCGAGAGTTTCTCGAAACTTACATATACTAGCGTAATTGAGAGAACAAAAGGAAATTGCTGTGCGTCCTACCGTACTATGTTTTTCAGGTTTAGATCCTTCTGGTGGTGCTGGTCTACAAGCAGATATAGAAGCCATAGGACAAAGCGGTGCACATGCGGCAATTGCTTGTACGGCTTTGACAATACAGAACTCACAACAAGTATTTGGTTTTGAAGCAAGTTCAAAAGAATTGCTGTTAGCTCAAGCAAATGCTGTGGTTGGAGACTTACCGATCAAATGTGTAAAATCTGGCATGTTGGGCACTACCGATAATATTGCTGCATTAGCTGAATTTTTAAGAGCACATGATGATTATCAATATGTACTTGATCCTGTCTTAGTCGCAAATAGTGGTGGCTCACTAGGTGATCAAGCAACATTAGTAAAGGCATTTGTTAAGCTAATTCCTCTCGCGACTGTGATTACCCCCAATACAGTTGAATTGAGAGCTTTAACTGGTGTGGATGATATTGAACTCGCTACTCAGAAATTATTTGAAATGGGTGCAAAAGCAGTTTTAGTTAAAGGTGGACATGAAGATACTCCTGACCATATCCGTAATGTTCTCTATGCTGATGGGGAAATGATTGCTGAAAGCCGTTGCCCGCGTTTAGAAGGTCAATATCATGGTTCAGGCTGTTCTTTGGCAAGCTTCATTGCTGGACGTATAGCCTTAGGTGATTCACTAAAAATAGCGGTTCAGCATGCTGAAACATGGCTATTTGGTGTATTAAAAAATGCTGAAACACCCGTTCCAAATGGGCAAAAGATTCCAAAACGATTTTGATGTTTGAAATATTGAATATCTTTCAATGAATAGTTATAAAAAAAGGCGCTGAATGCGCCTTTTTTAAACCCACAAATTATTGCGGAATACGCAATACCTGACCAGGGAAAATTTCATCAGGATCTTTTAACATCGGTTTATTGGCTTCAAAAATTTTAGGGTATTGGTTTGCATCACCATAAACTTCTTTTGCAATCTTAGACAAATTATCCCCTGATTTTACTGTATAGAACTTACTTTCAGGTTCAGGTGCTTCAACCGTCATCTGATCATCGACCTGAGCAACATGATCAATATTACCAACGGCAAGAACTATCTTTTCTTTATCTGCTTGGCTTTTGACTCGCCCTTTAATAATGGCTGTATCGGTATTTCCATTATAGGTTACTGATAAACCATCAACACCAAGACCTAAACTCTTAATCAAGCCTAATAATTTATTGGCAATTTCTTGAGCTGAAGGCTCAACAGGTGTGGCTGGAGCAGGCTGAGGTTCTGCTGGTGCTGTATTTTTTTTACCAATGCCTTTAACAAAATCAAAAATACCCATTTTTTATTTCCTCTGTAATTATTGATTAAGCATAGTCAAAACAGACTTACAATTAGTTATACCGAAAAAATAAAGCATGCGAGTTTCAATTTAACGAGGTCTTGTAAATATATGTATATGCAGTAAAACTGATTTTAAGCTTTCACATTTATATATTTTAAATATAAAAAGCCACCTTACGGCGGCTTTCAATTCGTTCAAAACTTGAAGCAATTTAAACATTTTCTCCCACAATATTGGTCATATAATCAATTGCAGATTGAACGGTAATAATTTTCTCAGCCTCTTCATAAGGAATTTGAGTACCAAATTCTCCCTCAAAAGCCATAATGAGCTCAACTACAGCCAATGAATCAGCGCCTAAATCATCTGTAAAGGATGCATTTGGTAAAACATCTTCTTCATTTACACGAAGTTGCTCAATAATGATCTCTTTAATACGGTTTGCTATATTCATAAAATTCCCTTTTGTTGTTATGGTTTAATACATTATAGGACTTACGCACTATTATTTATAGATTCTCTGTGGTAGCAGATGATTTTTATCGAGAATAAAGTCATCAATGAAGTTTTTGATCATTGGTC
>NZ_JAKTID010000017.1:0-8331 GCF_027854795.1 Acinetobacter sp. AOR34_HL
CAGTAAATTTAGATGTTTTCATGCAGAATCTCCTGCTCGTATCTTAAGAGAAAATTCTACTTTTAGATCCTATTATTTTTAGGGGGGATTACCAATGGAGCGAGTTCAGAAATGGTGATTCATGGAGGTCACTCAATACAAGAAACGCCTGAGGCAGTTTTAGAGATTCGCCGTATACTACGTTTACATATTAAAGATATCAAATAGGTATATATTTATATCTAAATAATATCGAAAATATTTAAATAATTTCCCCGACTTTTAATAATAGTCTTTATAAAAGACTTTTTTGATTGGAATAATGGCTTGATTAATTTCTTTTGGGATACTTTTTAACATGAGTCTTTTTTCATTGATCAATAGAAGGTGATTTTGATAGTAAGTTTTTTTAGGAATTAAAATCAAAGGTGTTGTAACTTTTAAAGACTTCTGAGCTGTTAAATCAATTATGGAATCTTCATTTTCTAACCAAAAATGCTCTTTGGCGTTAAGATTTTTTCCATGCATGAGTTTAAAGTTTGAGAAGCCTTGATCTTTGAAAACACTTAAGAGAAAAGCATGAACGATAAGCCCGTAATTGATGTCATCAATTTGATTCTGATTAGAAAAGATAAAGTTTTCATTGATGTAACTTGTTGCACATAAAAGAATGGTGTGTAACTCAAGTAACTTTTAGCCTCTGACTTCCATGTAATACCCACATAAATAAAATGCTTTAAAAGTAATAAATGATTACTTTAATTATCGTGTGAATTTTATATTGGAAACTTATCCTTATGCGTCAAAATGAAAGATACTTTAGTCTAAAGAGAATCATCATTTCTATTTAAATACTTTCTTTGCTTAGTCGTAAAATCTTTATATTAAAGAAATTAAGATAGCGATTTAATACAGTAAACTTTTATATAAGTTAGATAACTAATTGGTCAGAATGAAATATGAGAAAGACTTATCACTTACCGTAATCTATACGGTAATTATTGAGAATGCATCAGAAGAAGTAATAATAAGCTCAATCAAAAAATTGTTATATTGAAATAGTTTTGAAATGATTTGAGAAAAGATTGTGGTGCGCTCAGCGGGACTCGAACCCACGCCACAGGCTTCGGAGACCTGTACTCTATCCTGTTGAGCTATGAGCGCATGCGAGCCACATGATAGGCAAAAAAATCATATAGGTAAATATAAACATGAACACCAAGTGATTTCTTGCTTATTAAAAGAGCAATTATTCAAATTATGTTCTTATTTATAAGGTCAAATTTATAAATGTTGAACTGAATAATTAATTAGCTTAAGTGTTTGATTCAGTTGAGTCGGTGGAATGCGGCTTTCTTGTAAGGAGGTAATCCACTGCATTTGACATGCTTTTAATTGTTGCACGGTTTTTATTGTTTGAATCTTTTGGATTAAAGGACGAGCCATCAAACCGCAATAGGTGGTTAGTGTTTGGATCATCACTTGTTGAATCTCTACAAAAGGTAATTTTTCAAGTTCAATATTTTCAAATGTTTCTTCATCAGAGCTTGGTGTTGTTGAATGATTATTTTCAAGCGGTTCTGTAATTGCTGATTGAATGATAGGAGCAGTTTGTTCCAAAGGTATTTCTTTTATATTTGTTGGCTCTGCCTGTTGGGCGAGTAAACCCATGTCAATCAGTTGTTGAACAAGCTCAGATGGTGCAATTTTTTCTTTGTAGTTATGGTCTAGTTCTTGAAAGTCTTCGTGATCAATAAGTAATAGTAGTCGTCGTTGTTTTGCAGTCAAAGCGATATTGCGTTGTTGCAATGCATTTTGTCCAAGTTCCGTTTTAAAAAAATGTGACATCTCTTAATCTCCCCCAGTCAAGATCTAGATGGAGATTAAGATATAGTTGAAAAGTGACAGAAATGTTAACAAATTATTAAATATCATCTATTTGCATAAAGTAAATAGAAAATAATTGAACTTATTGAAAATTAACGTGCTTTTTTAGACGATATTTTTTTCTAGTGCCTTTCTTAAGTACGGATCGAGATCATCTTGTCGCATTAACCATTGCACATAATCTGTTGGTAAATCAGAGATCGAAGTGCCTTTGTGTTTACCGAAGCTAATTGATTTTGGAATGCGTGCCTCTTCTGAAGCTACATAGAGTTGTTCAATTGTTTGGATATTTAAATGATGGATGATATGCATCAAAATATTGGCTGTTAAAATAATATCTGCATCAGCTCTATGTGCGCCTTTCAGCATTTCACGAGCTTTATCACTTCCTTTCGAAATTAAATAAATTAATGCAGAAATATTATGCGCTTCTGCATTTTCCCATACGCGACGAGCAAGCGCTAGCGTACAAATAGGCTTTAATTTGGAAACATCAACACCACATTTCGCAATTGCTGAAATATCGTAATCAACATTGTGACCAATGATATACGCAGTTTGTTCTGGTAATTCGAATTCATTATAAAAAGGTTGATCTATCAAATCCGATTCAAGAATATGATGAACTGCCATAGCGGCGTATGAGATCGGTTGACCGACTTGATAGAGTTGATCAAAAATTTTGGTTTTATCTAAACTTAATTTACCACTCTCTATCTCGATTGGTGCATATGCAATTTCTATCGGTAAGCCATTCAATGTATGGGTTTCAGTATCTAAAATGATAGCTTGCATTGGGTCATGACCTAAGTGAAGTAGAGTGGATTTGATATCTTACTCGAAATTATGCCTCAACCAAGATGTGTTCGATTCGCAATCGCTATATTCCTCTGGTAATTCGATTTTTTGATTAAAAATAAATCTTATTTTGCTGATGAAAAGACTTGAAACGCATTTCGAATAAGCGTAATTGTTGACAGTGAAATGCTTTAGAAAAGATCTAAAGATGCATCAAAAATAAAATAGTTAAGGAAAAACTATATATGAAAATGAAATTATTAACGGTTGTTATGCTGAGTTCAAGCCTTGTTCTAACGGCTTGTGGTGGAAGTGACGATTCAAGCTATACATCGAAACCAAGCATTCCTGAAAACAACTTTAAAAATCCAGTAGTTGGAATGCCCGTTGCTTACACAAAAACTGATTTCTCGGCATTTGCTTCTGAAAGCTCTGTCATGACATATAAAATGTTGGGACAAAATGGCAAAGAAACATTAGCGACTAGTTTGATATTCGTTCCAAAGGGAACGATGCCATCAGGTGGTTGGAAAGTTGTCGTTTGGGCACATGGAACAACGGGAGTTGCTGATCAATGTGCGCCTAGTCGAAATGCAACGAATATCTATATACAAGACATGATTAATAAATTTCTTGCAGCTGGCTATGTTGTTGTAGCTCCAGATTACGAAGGTTTAGGTGAACCAAGTGGGAGAGAATTACATCCATTTTTAAATGTTAAGAGTGAAGCATACTCAATTACGGATGCTGTTGTTGCAGCAAGATCTTATTTGGCGAGTCAGGGGAAAGTGCTTTCACGTCAATGGGTGACTGTAGGGCATTCTCAAGGTGGGCAGGCAGCACTGGGTGCAGCGCAATATGCGAGTCGCGCTAAATTGGATTATAGAGGCACGGTCGCAGTAGCTCCAGCATCGAACTTAGGAGCAATTCTAGTTAAAGGTGAGCAATCTGTTGAAAATGCACCTATCGCTCAGCAAATCCAAATGTATGCTCAACTTGATACTTTTACTGCATTAATTACAGCAGGGATAAGAAATCTGCAACCTACTTTTAATTATATTAACGTCTTTAAATCACCAACGGATGAGATTGCAAGTCGAGCAGAATTAGATTGTTACGATCAGGTTGGTCAGAAGTTCGGTGCGGCAATGCAAACGTATGCATTCACAAATGGTAGTCTAGCTAACTATCCACGAACTCAAACTAATTTTATGGCAATTCCATTGGTTAAGACTTTCTTGGAGAATGATTCACAGCCTGCACAAGTTAAACTGAGCCAACCTGCGCTAATTTATCAGGGTGGTAAAGATACAACAGTTCCTCGTGAAGCAACGGATGGTCTTGTCTTGTTAGCACGAAGTAAAGGATCGCAAATTCAATATTTTACTAATGCGGAATGGGATCATGGCACTGCTTATGTGCTAAATATCTCAAATATTGTTAACGATGTGAAAACATTGATGCCTGCGAGCAATTAATTTAAAAATCGCGTTTATTCGCCCAGTATTTCAGCTAAATGAAATACTGGGCTTGTTGTTAATCAATAACTACTTCCGTTTCCCAACCGTCATATTCAGCATTGTAAAGCTTGCATAACTCGAATAATTCTAAAGTACAACGATCTATTGAATATTGATCAACGTGATCTATCCGAGAAATTTGTAGAGAAAACTTCATATGTTCATCATCAAGCTGATCGATTTGTACAACTTCAAAACCTAAAGCTTGAGTCTTGAGTACACATTCAGCTAAGTCTGTTTCATTTTGGAAGAAAAGCCAATGACATACAGGTCGTGCTATCTGTAGACGATCACCATGATGAAGAAGATTCTCAACAACAGCTCGATTAGATATAGTCTGTAATATTTCTGGAGTAGGGTACATGCATTTAAAATATGAAGACCAATCTGGTTCATCGCGGTGACCAGTTTGATAGGAATATTGAGAGAATTTTTGCATGATAAGTTGAATTTTATGTTCTAAGACAGTCGCATCCTTACAATAAAAATAGAACTCTCTCACTTTATTATGTGTCAATCTCCCTACATATATGCTCTGACTTCCATCTGTTAGGCTAGGTATGATTTCATCCTCAAAAACCATTAAATGGTCAAATTCTTCACTTGAAGATAAGCCATCTTCTCGAGGTTGATTCATTTTAATTTCTAGCCAAATTAATTGTAATCTTTGTGATATAGGTGCGATTTCAGCTAAGGCTAAATTAACAAAATAGCTTGCAGGCATCTCATCAATTTGACACATGTAGTAATTCCAGTTTTCTGGAAGTTGGAATTCATGATTGTTCAGAGTATTTTCGAAGTCCATTTTTTATACCAAATTTTAATTATTTAAAAGCTTGTTAGATTCTTCATCATTTTCATTGATATCGGAACATTCAGAATGAATAAAATTCACGAATAATTAAATAAATATCAATCTGTGAAAAGGCAAACTTCATGCTACAATACGCACCAATCTTTAGCACGGCTTAAAAGCCCTAATTTATAGGACCCCCGCTAATGTTTGCCAATATTTCTATTGCTCAATTTGATCCAGAATTAGCTCAAGCGATTGCTTCTGAAGGCGAACGCCAAGAAGCTCACATTGAGTTAATTGCATCAGAAAACTATTGCTCTCCAGCAGTTATGGAAGCTCAAGGATCAAAACTTACGAACAAATATGCAGAAGGTTATCCTGGCAAACGCTATTATGGCGGTTGTGAATATGTTGACGTAATTGAACAACTTGCAATCGACCGTGCGAAAGCATTGTTCGGTGCTGATTATGCAAACGTTCAACCACATGCAGGTTCACAAGCAAACTCGGCTGTGTATTTAGCGCTTCTCAACCCAGGTGATACAGTACTTGGTATGAGCTTAGCTCACGGTGGTCACTTGACTCACGGTGCTAAAGTAAGTTTTTCTGGTAAAACATACAACGCTGTTCAATACGGTTTAAACCCTGAAACGGGTGAGATCGATTATGAAGAAGTTGAACGTTTAGCTTTGGAACACAAGCCGCGTATGATCGTTGCTGGTTTCTCTGCGTATAGCCAAGTTGTTGATTGGCAGCGTTTCCGTGAAATCGCTGATAAAGTTGGTGCTTATCTTTTTGTTGATATGGCTCACGTTGCAGGTTTAGTTGCTGCTGGTGTTTACCCGAACCCAGTTCAAATTGCTGATGTAACAACGACTACTACTCATAAAACGCTTCGCGGTCCACGTTCTGGCTTAATCCTTGCAAAAGCAAATGAAGAAATCGAGAAGAAACTTCAATCTGCAGTATTCCCTGGTAACCAAGGTGGTCCTTTGATGCACGCAATTGCTGCTAAAGCAATTTGTTTCAAAGAAGCGATGTCTGATGAGTTTAAAACTTACCAACAACAAGTCGTGAAAAATGCTCAAGCTATGGCTGAAGTATTAATTTCACGTGGTTATGATGTTGTTTCAGGTGGTACAGAAAATCATTTATTCTTATTGTCTTTAATCAAACAAGACGTAACGGGTAAAGATGCTGATGCATGGTTAGGTGCAGCACACATTACTGTAAACAAAAATGCAGTTCCAAATGATCCACGTTCTCCATTCGTTACTTCTGGTATCCGTATCGGTACTCCAGCTGTTACAACTCGTGGTTTTGGTGAATCTGAAGTTCGTGAACTTGCAGGTTGGATTGCTGACATCATCGACAGTAAAGGTGATGAAAAAGTTATCGCTGAAGTGAAAGCTAAAGTAGAAGCTGTTTGTGCAAAATTCCCAGTATATGCAAACTAATTTGTATATCTAAAAAAAGCGCCGTAAGGCGCTTTTTTATTTGTAACTTACTGTGATTTTAATCTTCGAAACTTTTCTAAAAGTTCTGAATGTGATTCATTAAGTTGTGGATCAGGTTTAACGCAATCTATCGGGCAAACTGCAATACAAGTCGGTGCATCATAAAAACCGACACATTCTGTGCAACGTTCGGTATCGATTTCATAAATTTTAGCACCTTCATATATTGCTTCGTTTGGACATTCTGGTAAGCACATATCACAGTTGATACATGCGGTAGTAATCATAAGAGCCATGAATTAATGTGCTGAGTATGCTAAAGAGGCTGATGATAATTGCTGTTTTGCTTGAGGTAAGTTCCGAATCAGCAATGCATAACGAATATCAATTTCTTGTGGAAATGGTATTTCAACCGTATGACCTGAACCTTTTGCATTATCGATAAGATTACCTTTGAGATCACGCATTTGTTCGAGCACAAAATGGACGTTGCCTTTCGGTGTCATTAATTCAAGTGAGTCCCCAACAATAAATTTATTTTTGACTTCAACTCTGATGAAGTCACCATTCCTTTCTAGTACTTCACCGCAGAATTGTTGAAAGTCAAAATGTGATGAGCCATCTTCATAATTTTGATATTCACTATGAGTATGGCGACGTAAAAAACCTTCTGTGTAGCCACGGTTAGCTAAACCTTCAAGTTGTGTCATTAGACTTTGATCAAAAGATTTACCCGATAATGCATCATCAATTGCTTTTCGATAAATTTGTGCGGTGCGGGCACAATAAAAGTAAGATTTGGTTCGACCTTCAATTTTTAGTGAAGCGACGCCCATTTGGCTCAGCCTCTCGACATGTTGCACCGCGCGAAGATCTTTAGAATTCATGAAATAAGTACCATGCTCATCTTCTTCGGCAGCAAACATATCCTCATCGTTGCGTTGTACTAATACTGGATTGATAGTATTACGCTCATGTGATGATTTAGAACAACATGATTTTGAATTTTCGAAATGTTGAACAGGGATAACATCTCCATTTGAATCTTCTTGTGCGTCATGGATTTTATATTCCCAACGACAAGCATTGGTACATGCTCCTTGATTGGCATCACGTTTATTCATGTAACCCGATAGTAGACATCGACCAGAATAGGCCATACATAAGGCGCCATGTACAAATACTTCTAACTCAATATCTGGCACGTTATTTTTAATTTCTTCAATTTCGTCTAAAGATAACTCACGTGAAAGAATTACACGGCTTAAGCCATAGTCTTTCCAAAACTTAACTGTAGCCCAATTGATGGCATTTGCTTGTACTGATAGGTGAATTGGCATATCAGGAAAATGCTCACGAACCATCATGATTAACCCTGGGTCGGACATGATTAATGCATCTGGTTTCATTTCAATAATTGGGGATAGATCACGTATGAAATTTTTTAATTTACTATTATGTGGCTGGATATTGACGACGACATAAAATTTTTTACCAAGAGAGTGAGCTTCTTCTATGCCAATTTTAAGATTGTCATGATCAAACTCATTATTTCTGACACGTAAACTATAACGTGGTTGCCCTGCATAGACAGCATCTGCTCCGTAAGCAAAAGCATAACGCATATTTTTTAGTGAACCAGCAGGAGAGAGTAATTCAGTATTCATGATGCAATAAAGGCATATTTAAAATAAGGGATTATTTTAAGAAGTTCAAACTATAGATTCAACCAAGTAATTTACTCAGGATTTTTAATGTGTTAGACCCAATTTAAGTGTCAATAAAAAAGCACCCGAAGGCACTGCTGTCCCACAAATATCACAAGATGAACCTCAATTGAGGTTCTTCTTGTTTTCGCCATTTTTTATCAGGCACAAAGAGTGACCTTAAAAGT
>NZ_JAKTID010000018.1:0-45467 GCF_027854795.1 Acinetobacter sp. AOR34_HL
AACCAGTAAAAATCCACACAAGTTGTTCTTCTATTCTCTTAATGATCTTCTCGATGATTCGTCATCATCAAGCTAGGTCGGCTATATTACTCTAAATTTCTTTAAAGTCAACAGGTAATTTAGATATTTTTAAAACTTATCAACCAACTCAAGAACCTAACTACTTTAGCCAAATCCTTGTTTCTCAACAAGTTTTTATCCGCATCACCGCCGATGGATGTGCATTCTACAGCATTTCAGGAGGGTTGCAATACCTTTCCAAAAAAAACTTATTCAACAGAACACTTTTTAGACTGAATAGTGATTTTTTATCATTTAGATTTAGTATTAAGAACTTTTTTTAAACAATTAACTCCAGTAGAATGTGCCTCTTGGTTCACATTTTTGGTTTTTTTTGATTGAAAGTACGGTTTTTGCATGCAACGGCTCAATTTATATTGCTTATAGTTTCAATAACTATAGGTCAGCTCAGTTACGCCCTTTCAAATCATACCTTTTATGAACTGACGTTAACTATATTAAGTTATACTAAATGGCCGAACACATCTAAACCCGTGATTTGTGTTTTAGATAATCCAGAAGCAGCCAATCAATTTCAAACGAGTATTAAGCTGCTCACTTACGACTATCAGGTTCAATCTGTTAATACAAAAGAATTTCCTAGAACAGAATGTCATGTGGCGTATTTTTCAAATACCTCACCTCAACAACAACAATCTTTAATTCAGTCTTATCCATCTCGCTATTTACTTTCACTGAGTACCAATAATCCTGCTTGTGAAATAGGCAGTATTTTTTGTCTTTACAATAGAAAATCATTTCCTACGTTTAAAGTTAATTTGGATGCATTAAGTTATTCCAAGGTTCACATCGACCCTCGAGTCTTAATCTTGGCGAAGAACACGGAGTAGTTAAAGTGATTTCAAATTTATATCAATCTACTTCATTACATGCATTATTCCGTAAATCTCAATTTACTATTTTTGCTATTACTTTTGTGATTTGCTCATGTACTTTCGCTACGATTTCTATGTTTACAATGGAAACCTACGCCAAACAAAATCTGCAGTTGTTAAGCCAAACTGTTATTGAACGGATTCAACCAGCAGTCGTGTTTAAGGATAAAGGGGCAATTGATCAAATTTTAAAGGATTACACAACCGAACACGCCATACGCAGTATTCATGTTTATGATCCACAACAACAATTGTTAGCAGAAAGTACAAAAAAAATAGCAAGCACGTCCTTTTTACAAAAAATGCTGGATGAATGGTTCCTGCATGATCCAATTAAACTGATGATTTTCCACCACCAAAAGAAGGTCGGAGAATTGGTTCTTTATGGTAGCTCAGAAAATATTGTTCACTTTTTAAAGACGATTATTATTGGTTTAGCCATTTCAATGTTTTTTATTGTGATTGCATTACTTTGGTCAGTTAATTTAACTTATCGTCAAATTATGCAAGCAATCAAACCACTTACACATATTGCTCAGCTAGTCAGTGATCAAAAAGCTTATAACTTAAGATTTCCTAATAATCACATTAAAGAATTCCAAAATTTGAACAATGTATTTAATGAGCTCTTAGAGGAAATTCAAATTTGGAATACGAACCTACAGAAAGAAAACAGGCAGTTATCCTTCAAAGCTCATCATGATCAACTTACGACACTGCCTAATCGTCATTTTTTCTATGAGGAATTATTGAATATCTTTGAAAACGCAAATTATAGAGAAAATTCTGCTTTAATTTTTATTGATAACAATAAGTTTAAAGTGATCAATGATCGTTATGGACACTTAGCAGGTGATGCTGTTTTAAGAGAAATGGCTCTACGTTTAAAACAATCTGTCAGACAAGAAGATTTTATTGCTCGCTTAGGTGGTGATGAGTTTGCAATTATTTTGCATTCAATTCATCACGCTGATCATCTCGAAGCGATTGCTGAAGGTTTACTCGCAAGTTGTAAGGAACCTTTAGATTTTAACGGTGAAATTATTCACTTTGGTTTTAGCTTAGGTATCGCTTTCTCCCAGTATGCAGAGAATCCAGAAGATTTGGTAATGCAAGCAGATCAAGCGATGTATAAAGCTAAAAATTTAATCCCTCATTGGTTTTTATATAAACCAGAAATTTAGGACATGTTATGCGCGCTCAAACCATTAAAATTTCATTTATAGCGTTACTCTGCCTAACATTGGCTGGCTGCTTGAGTTTTGGTCCATTAAAGTATCGTCAGGTCAAAATGTTAAAAAAAGAAGGCTTTGTGCTGACAGAAGAAGGCTGGAGCTTAGGATTACCTGAACGATTACTTTTTGATTTTAATAAATCAGATATTAAACCTGAGAATGGCAAAGAAATTGTTCGCTTGGCCAAACAACTTAACAAGTATGATCTACAAAAACTGAAAATCGTGGGTCATACAGATGATATTGGAAACCCTGAATACAATCAGAAGCTTTCTGAAGAGCGAGCTCAAAGTGTTGCAGGAATTTTCTTGAACGAAGGCTTTAAGCAAACAAATTTAAATGTGATTGGTCGTGGTTCAAATCAACCTTTCGTACCTAACACATCAGATGAAAATCGAGCTAGTAATCGTCGTGTAGCGATTATTATTCCTTAAATTAAAACTTACTGAGAAAAACCAACTGTAATGTTGGCTTTTTTATTTTAGCTCAATGATATCTATTGTCGGTGGAACTCTGAATCGAAATGGTACACCAACCATACCTGTACCTACGGTCACAAATACATCAGCATGTTCGTGGGTATAAAAGCCCTTTTTATGCCCTAAAATCGAGACTCGTTTCATAATATAATTTGTAATCCACGGCAACTCAATTTGCCCACCATGAGTATGTCCAGAAACCATCAAAGGTCTTGTAGGCAATTCTGGAACCATATCTACGGTATCAGGGTTATGAGACAGTATTAGCCATGGTTTATCCTGTGGTAATTCAGGCATGTATCGCATGTTCGCTTTACCTGCCCAAAGATCTCCAACACCGATCAATCGAAACTCGTCAAACTCAACAATCTTCCCCTCTATATCTATAACATCATTGTGTTCTAATGCTTGTTTCAACAACGCTTGAATCGGTGGCCCAGGATATTGCTCATCATGATTACCAGGTACTGAATAAACTGGCGCATGGATTTCACGCAAAATTGCTAACTCTTGAACCAATCTATTTTCAGGCTCATAAGTCCAATCACCTGCAACGACAACAAGGTCTGGTTGTTGCTGATTCAGTTTTTTAACGATGGTTTTTAATTGGCGTTCATGTCCTGAAAATAATCCAACATGCATATCGGCAACAACTGCCAATTTTATTGGTCTAGTAAACTCTCGGTCTGGATGTAAACGATATTGATGGTGCTTCACTTGAACAATATGAGGTTCAATAAATCGAGCGTAAATTAACAAACTACTCAATAAAAATACGAAAGTACTTTGGTGCAAACTATAATAGTCAGACCAACCTGCATATAAGCTAAAAAACCAAAGCGGAATTAACAAATAGGATAAATAAAAGGCTAATAAATGAATAAATGCTTTAAAAGGATGTATGGTTTCAGTTCGAGATTGATGAATCCAAGCTTGAATTAATCCCCAAAGTGCTAGAAGTGCAAAAATAGCATAGAAAATAATAATAACTGTATCTGAACTATACATTACAGACTTCATCAACCTCACCCAAGGACAGCATGCTTATATTTATCTTTTTTGATGAAATGCTATACTCAAGCACAACATTTAATCAGTAATAATTATGACGCAATTTTCTCAGATAAATAGTCAGCATACACATATAAGTACAACTACTTACAATAAAACTATGCTTGCGATTTATTGCAGTATTGCGATCGGCGTTAGTGGCTGTAGTACCTTACCTCAACATAAAACCTTGCCTACAGCTTCAGTTGCCGTAGAACCTATTGACACTTCAGAAACCACTTTAGCTCAAATCATCGAGCCTTTACAGCAACAAAACCCAAATTTGACTGGGTATCATGTTCTTTTTGAACCTTTAGAAGCATTGGCGGCTCGTCTAAGTTTAATTGATAAAGCTGAAAAAACTTTAGATCTTCAATATTATATTTGGGATAATGACAAAGTCGGTGCACTCGCCTTACATGCACTGATTCGAGCAGCGGATCGCGGCGTCAAAGTACGCTTATTGATTGATGATAATAATGCCAAACAAACTGAAGGGATTTTCCTCGCCTTAGCACAACATCCTAATATTCAAATTAAATTATTTAATCCATATCGTTTTCGCAAATATCGTGCCTTAGATATGATTTTTGACTTAAAACGCATTAACCGTCGGATGCACAATAAGAGCTTTATTACAGACCATCAAGTTGCCCTGATCGGTGGTCGAAATATGACAAATCAGTACTACAATGTTAGTGATAGTTATCAGTTCTCTGATGTTGATGTCATGCTTTTCGGTACGGCAGTCAATGATATTTCCCAATCTTTTGATGATTATTGGAATCATGAATATGCTTATGATGTTAGAGAAATCGTCAATCCCAAATCACATCGCTTGAGCTACGAAAGTTTAAAACAACAATTAGATGATCACTATAAAAAATCAACAGTGCAGAATTATCTTGATTTAACAAGCGAATCCACCGCGATCAAGTCACTAATGAATCGCGAGATTGCATTAGACTGGGTTAAAGCTGAAGTAGTAAAAGACTCTCCCGACAAAGTGAAAGCAAAAGCAAAAAAGCATGAACATTTAAACTTTCAGCTGATCAATCACCTAGAAAAACCTGAAAAAAATATCGACTTGATCTCTGCTTATTTCGTTCCAGAAAAAAAGGGTGCGAAGACATTAGGCGACTTAGCGCAAAGTGGTGTTAAAGTTAGAGTTCTAACGAACTCTTTTAAAGCCAATGATGTCGCTGTAGTACACGCTTTTTATGGTAAGTATCGTCAGAGATTGCTTGAAGACGGCGTTCAACTTTATGAATTTGTACCAGCTTTAGACAAAGAAGATTTGGATAAGCATACCGATGATTTGGCAAAAAAAGCCAAGGTCAATATGAAAGGTTTAAGCCGTTCAAGTTTACATGCCAAACTGATGGCTTTAGATGAAAAACAGGTATTTATTGGCTCCTTTAATTTCGATCCACGCTCAGCTTATCTCAATACAGAAATCGGAGTTTTATTAAATAGCCCACCTCTAGCCCAAGCTGTTCATAACACGATGGATCAAAACTTAAGCAAGTATGCATATAAATTAGTGTTAGATGCTAACAAAAAAATTAATTGGCAACGTCAAACTAATGAAGGCATGATTAATCACACCAAAGAGCCTCGAATGAAATGGTGGCAAAAAGCTGGTGTAAAATTCCTGTCATGGCTACCTATAGAAGGCTTTATGTAACATCGCTGTCAGGCATCACTTTTAATACCTTACGATGTAACTCAGCAAGTCCCTCTCTCATCTTTTGATCAACTTCTTTGGTCAGTGTATCGACTGTATGTCCAGTTACAGGAATTGCAGGTAAAGTTAGTAAGTGAGCCGTGACTTGAGGCATTTCCAAAACTCTTTGTACATGCTCTGCAAAAGACATTTCACCAATAAAAGGTGCGATCATGTCCAATTCACCTTGTTGGTTGACATAGCAAATCACGCAAATCTGCACAGGACGCTGAGCTTCAATCGCTGCCCCTAATAATCGACCATGAACTTTTTTGACTTTACGACCATCTGTCGTGGTCGCTTCTGGGAAAAAAAGAACAGGAATATCTTTTTTCAAAAACTCAGTGATCTGTTCTTTAATTCGGAGAGAATCACCTGAACCACGTTTAATAAAAAGTGTTCCACCGCCCTTTGCAAGATTGCCTAAAATTGGCCATTTCTCAACTTCAGCTTTTGCCAAAAAGAAAATGCGAGCACCTGAACCAAGCACCGCTACATCTAACCATGAGATATGATTGCTCACCCAAAGCGCTGGCTCACGAGGAATAGTTCCATGAACTTGTACCTCAATATTGAAAACCTCGCATAAACGTCGACAAAAATACTGTACATAACGTGTGTTAACAGGGTTATTAGGATCTTTATATAAGCCGTGACGATAAATGAGATAAAAACCTTCACCAATCGTTTCTAAGCCCGAAGCCAATTTTCTACTGTATAAACTAAATTTTGATAACAAATTTAAAGTTGTACCAGTAACTGCTGCTGTTTCTTGAGTCATAAATCACTAAAACCGTATGCAAGTCTGCATGTTATTAACTTGTTATATCACGCAAATATCTTTGGATAAAAGTTTCATTGATGACAAAAAGCGAACGTGGAGATAATTTTTTTCAATTTTAAATGAATAAACAGATTGATTATCATAAGTAAATCGAAATAACTGATCAAAAGGTAAGATTATGACTCCCGAAATGAGCACTCACCACGAAGACGTTAAAATTTCTTATAGATACGCTCTTAAAATGTTTCTAGGTTGGTCAATTCTATATATGGGCACCCTGATTGGTTTTATTGAGTTATTACGTCGCAATCTCATATAAACAGTCTAACTTTTTGCCCTTTCGTTGAAGTTTATTCTAGAATAGGAGTTCAATACCTAGGATAAGATACAGCGTGGAAAATATTACACAGCGACAAAGTGGTGAGCGAGCAGTTTTAGTTAGTATCTCTGTTCAAATGCTCGATGACCTTGATGCTGAAGAGTTCCAATTGCTCGCACAGTCCGCAGGTGCAGAAATTCTTGAACATATTTCTGTACAAAGAAATAAACCAGATCCTAAATTCTTTATTGGTTCTGGTAAGGTAGATGAAATTGCTGAGTTGGTACAAGAATTAGAAGCTGAGTTAGTCATTTTTGACCATTCACTCTCTCCTGCTCAAGAACGGAATTTGGAACGCATCCTGAAATGTCGTGTAATTGATCGCACTGGACTTATTTTAGATATTTTCGCCTTACGTGCACGTACACACGAAGGTAAACTTCAAGTTGAACTTGCACAACTCAAACACTTATCCACTCGCTTAATTCGCGGTTTCACTGGAAATTTAGAACAACAAAAAGGTGGTATTGGTCTTAGAGGTCCAGGTGAATCACAATTAGAAACAGATCGTCGTCTGATTCGTGTTCGAATAACTCAACTCAAAGACAAGTTAGTTAAAGTACAACAGACTCGATTACAAGGTCGTGCGGCACGTCAGAAAGCGGCGATACCGACCATTTCTTTAGTCGGTTATACCAATGCTGGAAAATCAACTTTATTTAACATCTTGGCAAAAAGTGATGTCTATGCAGCAGATCAATTATTTGCAACCTTAGACCCAACTTTAAGACGTTTAGAATGGGATGGTATCGGTACCGTTGTTTTAGCTGATACAGTTGGTTTTGTCCGCAATCTTCAACACGACTTAGTTGAATCTTTCAAAGCAACCTTAGAAGAAACTTTAGAAGCAACATTGCTATTACATGTTATTGATAGCAATAGTCCCAATATGGATGAACAAATTGAAGCCGTTGAAAGCGTGTTAAAAGAAATCGGAGCAGATGCCCCTATTTTGCATGTCTATAATAAAATTGATCTCAGTGGTGATGCAGCAAAAATCATCTACAAAGCCCCCGATGTTCCAGATCGAGTTTATGTCTCAGCTCATTCTGGACAAGGACTTGAATTATTGAGTCAAGCTGTTCAACAATGCCTTATGGGACAGTTACAACACCTCGATTTAGTTCTTAAACCTGCCTACGGTAAACTACGCACTCAGCTATACACTCTGAATGTTATTCAATCAGAACATTATGATGAGCAAGGTAATTTACAGTTAACCGTGTGTATGGCACCTAATAAACTTGAGCAGCTGATTAAACAGGCTCATTTGCCATTCGATGAAATTCTGGGAAAAAAAGCGACTCTTTTCCAACGACCACTGGAAGAGTTCGAGCTAAATGACATCACCATATCGCATTAACAGCGACCTTGAGAATATAGATACGAGTTTAAGAGAAATGAAAGATATAGATTGGACAGCTTGGTTTTGCACGATCCTGTTAATTATTGTGTTTCGTGAAGGTGCTGTTGCAATTACCAAAGTCTTTCACCATCCTGAATTAGGTAATTTAGTAGGTCTTATAGGTTTATTGGTCACATTATTAATATGGAGACGTTTCAGAAAAATCTCGAATCGTCTCATTGATACCAATAACAAAATTATGAAAGAAAGTGCTTTCGCCTTTCTTCCCATTTGTGCTGGTTCATTAATTATGTTGGTACATTTGGGCAAAGAAATTCCAATGTTTTTGTTTGTATTAACTCTCAGTACTTTATTGCCATTGTGGATTTACGCAAAAATGGCAAAACGCTGGTTATAGGAGTCTCTAAATATGTTCATGATTATTTATGGCTTTATAATCACGTTAGTTAGCTATCTGATCGCTAAACCACTGAATAAACGTATGCCACAAATTCCACTGATTGTCTTTGCGATGTTTATCGTGATTGGTTTTCTGGCTGTCTTAGGAATCCCCTACGAGCAATACATGAAAAGTGTAAATGATGTTTTTAATCATTTACTAGGTTATGTCACCGTTGCATTAGCAATTCCATTGGCTGCAATGCGCTATGATGATTTACCCCTCAAGTCTATGCTCGGTATTTTATGTTTTGCCAGTATCAGTGCGGTCGCTTTACCAATGGGACTTGCATATCTTTTGCATATGTCTGAACCGACAATCTTGGCTTTTGCAACTCGTGCAGTCACCACGCCTATCGCATTAAATATTGCAACCTTACTGCATGCTCCTTTAATGATGGTAACCTTGATTGTAATTTTATCTGGCGTGATTGGTGCTGCATTTTCTCCATGGATTCTGAAGCATATTCATGATGAGCGTGCATCAGGTTTGGCTTTAGGTTTAGCTGCACATGCGATTGGTACAGCACAAGCTTGGCAACGTGGTCCTGTCACTGGACGCTATGCTGCTTTTGGTATGGCTGTAAACGGTGTATTTACAGCGATTTGGCTGCCTACATTTATCTTGTCTTTATCTTAAAATTTGCCGCAAATATCACATAAAGATTGAACTAGTTGCCACAAATCCTACATAATGGAATATCAAACGTTAAAAGGATTTTTAATGATGGGCAAACAACTTATAGGTGCATTATTTTTATCAGTGGTCAGCAGTTTTTCATTTGCAAATGACATTACAGGAATTTGGCAAAGCATAGATGACAAAACTGGCGCACCTAAAGCATTGATTGAAATTCGTGAAGAAGCGAATGGCACATATTCAGGAAAAGTCATCAAACTTACGCCTCGTGCAGGATATACACCTAAGGAAACTTGTGTAAATTGTCCAGCGCCATATACCAACAAACCTATTTTAGGTATGGATGTGGTAACAGGTTTAAAGCATGGTGAAGGTTTGAACTATACCAATGGTCGTATTCTTGATCCAAATACGGGCAAGATTTACAGTATGAAAGCGAAATTAAGTTCAAATGGAAAACGATTACACTTACGTGGATACCTCGGTGTTTCTGCTCTTGGTCGTAATCAAATTTGGATCCGCAATGATTAAATCTTGAAGAATATCGAGCATTTAGTCCCATACTACAACTTATTTAAGACTACGGTTCAGCACTAAAAAAGCCTCATTAATGATCATTTAATCATCATGAGGCTTTTTTATTTCTAGTAAAAAATCATTGAAATTTCAAATATTAAAATAATTAACAATTGTAAAATAATGATTGAATCTATTGTTAGTAATCCGAAATAATAGCTAAACAACAATCATGGCTGAGAGGCTCAAACATGTATAAAAAAGGTATTACATTTTTCATTTTATTTAGTCTTAGCCATTTCGCTTTTGCTCAAGATATTACGGGGATCTGGCAAAGTGTGGATGATCTTACGGGCGCACCCAAAGGACAAATTGAAATTACTCAAGAGGCAAATGGTACTTTCACAGGCAAAATCATAAAAATCACGCCTCGTACAGGTTACACACCGAAAGAATTATGTACTGGTTGCCCAGCACCTTATACAAATAAGCCGATATTGGGATTAAATGTCATTACCAAACTTAAGCACAAAAAAGAGAGCACTTATACAGGTGGAAAGATTTTAGACCCTAATAGCGGAAGAATGTATAGCTTGACAGCAAAACTCAGCTCAAATGGACAACGTTTACATTTACGTGGTTATGTCGGAGTATCAGTATTGGGCCGCAGCCAGATATGGATTCGGGTAAATAATAAAGCTGCCGAGTAATACAAAAGAAGCCCTGATGATCAGGGCTTCTTTCTATGACATTTAAAGATTATCGACCTTGCAATTTTGCATAATCCAATAAAACATTTGCAGCTTCAGTAATAAAAGTTTCTTCCTCAGGTAGCGATGGACGAAGATGAGCTTTCATTTTTGCACGTGACTCAACCAAAGCATCAATTGAAGCTTGATAACTTTCCCAATTTGCATAAGGAGCCTGTCCAGTCGCTTTACGACGTTGGTTTTCTGCATCTAAAGTTTGCTTCTCAAGATCTATCAATTCAGCTCGACGTTGATCAATATCCAATACTACTTTCTTTTGATCAGCCGTTTTTTGTGAAATTGCTTTACGCTCTTCTAAATACTTAAACTGCGGATCAATTGCTACACGTTGCTGAGATAACTGAGTTAACTTCACTGTATACGGCTGAACTGAACCTTCACGTTTAAATGGCGCAGTAGGAATGGTATCCCATTTCAAGGCATTCTTAGCTTTACGCTCACCAAATTCATCGTTATAAATATCGACCAATTTAATATCAGGAATCACGCCTTTATTTTGAGTACTTCCACCTGTAACGCGATAAAATTTACGCTGTGTTAAGGTCGCCTGACCATGTGCCAAAGAATCTAGTTGAACTTGGGCTGTACCTTTACCTGTGGTAGTACTACCAATAATGATACCGCGCTCATAATCTTGGATCGCTGCAGAGTAAATTTCACTTGCAGATGCAGATGCTAAGTTAACTAGAACCGCCATAGGTCCTGCATAAATTTGCTCGCCCCCATCAGTATCTTCAAAGACATTCACATTACCGTTGCCATCTCTGATTTGTACCACTGGTCCAGATTTAATCACTTGTCCAAGCATACGAGCAACTTCTTCTAAAGAACCACCTGGATCATTACGCAGATCGACTAACACACCTTCTACTTTTTGTGCTTTTAATGATTCAAACGCTTTTGCAGTATCTTCAGACACAGAGCGATATTCAGCACCAGCACGACGTGAACGATAGTCAAAATAGAATGATGGAATTTCTATGACACCAAAGACATGCTTTTTGCCATCTCTATTGATTTCAACGGTACGTGAACGAACACCTGCATCTTCTTCTTGGATGACATCACGCACTAAAGTAACATTACGAGCCTGACTCATAGATGCGCCTGGACCAAGTAAGCGCACAACGACTTTTGTTCCACGTTTACCACGAATCAGACCAACAATCTCTGAACTCGGCCAACCTATGACATCAACCATTTTTTCGCCATCTTGGGCTACGCCAATAATACGATCGCCTGATTTGACTTGACCAGATTTACTTGCTGGCCCACCCTCTACGATGGTTTCAATTTTGGTGTAATCTTCATTGCCACGTTCAGGACGAATCGATACACCAATTCCTTCCAACTGCAAAGTTGTTTGACGATTCAGCTCCATTGCATCAATTGGTGGATAGTAATTGCTATGTGGATCATAGGTCGCCAACATTGCATTTAGAGTTTTATCTAAAACATCATCACTTTTTATACGACCTATTCTTTCTAACTGACGTGTATAACGCTTAGTGAGCGTTTGAACTGGCGTAAGGTCTTCTGGACCCGTCAAATCTTGACCATTGGCAAGAGAAGGATTTGCCTTTAATGCCTTTTGCTTCGCTTGCTCTTCTTCTTTGCTGATCGTCAAATTGATCAACTGTGAAACTAGCATTTTCTGCCAATGACTTTGTTGCTCTGCCGATGTTTTGAAATACGGCGCTTTTTCACGATCAATCTCAAGATAAACATCTTTTTGATTTAAGTTTTGTGGCTTCTTCAACTCTGCCAACATGTATTCATAAAACTGCTTCAAACGTTCACGATATTGAGCATGAATGGCATATGGTCCAGTCAAGTTCCCAGCTTTTAAAGCGCTACCAAAACTTGAGCCATATTTATTTTTATAGTCTTCAACTTCACTGCTTAAAAATAAAGAATGATCTGGATCTAAACTATCCAAATACATATCCAAAATACGATTAGATGTTGCCGCATCTAAACGCATATTTAAATAATGTTGGCGATCAACGAGTGTTGCTAACTGGCGTGCGACCAATGCTTGTTCTTGTGAAGGTTTAATTACCGTCGAAACGACTGGCGACTCTGTCGCTGCAAATGCCTCATTTACAGTATGAGAGAAAAATAATCCACCAGTCGCTATTGCAACTGCACACGCTATCATTTGAAGTTTCATAAAATTTTGGTACTTCCTTGGATATGGCAATTATTACACGCTGATCGAATCGAGATGAACATATTTCATTCGTTTTTAACCAATGTGTCTACTTATCGGCTGTGTTAAATAAATGACCAACAAGTATTTATCATCAATATCATGTAGTTTTATCATATTCTGTACTGACAAAATGTAGCAAATCATTGCACAATTTATCTATCGTTTTTTACATCAAAATTCAAACGGAATCTATATGATCGGCGCATTGATGCTAGATATTGCTGGCACAGAACTTACACAAGAAGATATTGAACTATTACAAGCACCGCAAGTCGGTGGAATGATTTTATTTGCTCGAAATATTGAATCACCTCAACAAGTACGTGCTTTAACCGATCATATGCGACAAGTTCGCCCTGACATTTTGATTGCTGTAGATCAAGAAGGTGGACGTGTTCAACGTTTAAAACAAGGTTTCACCCTACTTCCTGCAATGGGAAGACTTGGTGAACGTTACTTAGATCAGCCAGAACAAGCCGTTACTTTGGCTGAGCAATGTGGTTGGTTGATGGCAACTGAAGTACTAGCTGTAGGTATTGACTTTAGTTTCGCACCTGTACTGGATCTAAATGACATTAGTGATGTGATTGGTGATCGTGGTTTTGCTAAAAATATGCAAGATATCGTACCTCTTGCAGCAGCCTTTATGCGTGGTATGAAAAAAGCAGGCATGGCAACTACAGGCAAACACTTTCCTGGTCACGGCTCAGTCAAAGCCGATTCGCATGTTGCAGCTGCAATTGATAGCCGCTCATATCAAGAAATTTATGACAAAGATATGCAAAGCTTTATTCAGCTTATGCCTCAATTAGATGCTCTTATGCCTGCACATGTGATTTATGATCAAGTTGATCCAAATCCAGCAGGCTTTTCTCCATTTTGGTTACAACAGATTTTACGCCAAGAACTAAAATTTGATGGTGTACTATTCTCTGATGACTTAAGCATGCAAGCCGCATGTGTTGCAGGTGGTGCAGATACGCGTATTCAAGCAGCATTAAATGCAGGTTGTGACATGGGGTTGGTGTGTAATGACCGTGCAGCTGCATGTATCGCTTTAGATGGTATTGGAACATTGGCTTTACCAAATCAACAACGTTTAGAACGTATGCGCGGTAAAATTCCAAATATCGAAGTGGGTACTACACTCGTGTTAGATGAAAATTGGAACAACGTCAGAAAAGCCATTGAAGAGTTTAAGAATTCGTTTTAACTTGCGATAAATAAAAGATGATTTAACTCATCATCTGATTGACCTGTTCAGGATTGAATGGGTCAACATCCTCGCGCAAATAGGTTGTGCATGGAAATAGAATAAAATTAAGAATTGAGTCTAGGACAGATGACACAACAACTTTCAAAACATCGCCACATATCATTTACTGCGCACTATACGGGATACATTTGGTATCAAATGGGGATTTCTCATCCTGTCTTTGCTACGGCGAAAGGAAAAACGCTGGCTGCGCTTGTACATCCAATCGAAAGCTGGGCTGAGAAATATGTTGGTGGCAGTATGCGCACAACGTTGAAACAACGCCATACGATGCTTGATCAGCATTTAGAAGATCTTATTCAAAAGTATCCAGACCTTCAGGTGCTTGAAATTGCGTGTGGATTATCACCACGTGGATGGTGGTTTAGACAGCACCACCCTAGCATTTGTTATCGTGAATTAGATTTGCCTGATATGGCAGCCACCAAACAAGCGGCACTACAACAAATTGAAACCGACGCTGATGATGTACTTTCTGTTGATTTATTTACCGAAGCTTTTGCTTCTGCTTTTACCGTTTTTGATCCTCATCGCCCCTTGGTTGTGATCAGTGAAGGTTTAATCAACTATTTTGAAAAACCATTGCTACAACAACTCATTCAAGCTATTGCCAATTATGGTCGTGATTTTAAACAATTACATTATCTCACTGATCTTTATCCCGAACCCACTCAAAATAAACTAGCTACAATTATTTGGAATAGCAGCAGATTACTGAAATGGATGTCGAGAAGCGCTTTTAGCTTTCATTTCAAAACACCAAAAGAAGTTGAACATTTTTTCCACGAAGCAGGTTTTCATCAAGTTATCGTGCAACAGCCTAAACAATTTTTTGAAAATGTAAGGTTGGAAAATTCAGAACAACATTTAGGTGATCTTGTATGGATGATTAAAGCATCAAATTCTTAAAATAAAAAAGTGGTCATATAGACCACTTCTTTTTTTACAATAATTAAGCTTGTTTCTGACGCTCAATAAATCGAAGCAAACGATCTGCAACTTCAAAATTGCCATGTTTAAATAAAATACGTAATCCTTGCTCAGTTGCACCAAAGATTAAGCATTCGATTTTAAAATCGCCCTCTTCATCAGATAAATGCAATGCAAGATCACGTGGATGTTGCTTCACAAACTCTAACTGCTCAAGTTGTTCTAACTTTAAGTAAACACCAAAGAAAGTAATATCAACAATTTCTACTGGCGCTTCTGTCACATCATGGCGATGTGATAATTTAGAATGAGGATTGAGTACAGGAATACGCTCTTCACCACGACGTTCAATTTTTTTCATTTGATCACGTGTCATGGTGATAATTCCATCAAGATTGTCGATGGATTCACCCTTTAAAAAAGACGTAAACAAATTCATGGTTTCTTTGCGACGCTGCAATTGAGGTACGTGATCGGCATTCGCAATTAAAGCAAATTCCATGTTCTCGCACTGAAGCGCAAAATCAGCATTTTCGTGAGGCAAAGTAAAGCTATCGTACTGTCCTGCAGCTACCAAAGTTTTACACTGAGGTACAGGTACATCACTTAAACGCAACAAACGATTGCAGTTGATTTCATAACGCTCACGCTCTGTCGCGGTAAAATCTGCCATCTGTCTAAAGAACAAGCGCTTAGCTGTCGGAGACATCCGCGTTTTATCAAGCTTGGCATGATTTACAAGATACAAAATCACTGCTTGACCAAACTCCTCCATGCGATCTTCTCGCATGAGGTGAAGTGATTCCTCAAGTAGCATACGCCAGCTTTTACGGGTCTTTTGCATCACACCCATCAATACCATACGGTCAACCAATTCTGGTCGTTGATAGGCAAATGATGATGCGACAACCGAACCCAATGACATTCCCATCACGGAAACTTTCTCAATTCCGACGATATCAAGCCATTGACCGAGCATCTTAGACAAATCTGGTAATTCTAAAATTCCAGCGGACTCACCTGTATCAACATTGCGAATCTGCTGATTTGCACCCATTGACGGTAAGTCGATTAAAATAACAGGCCCACTTTCAAAGAGTTGCTCAACACAATACTTATAAGAGTTAAAGTTTTGAAATGCGCCCCCGACAATTACAATTGGCGTATTGTTGATCGTTTTAGGATCTGCAATTGCCATATATTCAATTTTCCAACCATCTATCCATGTTGTACGCGCTGGTTGTTTAAAACTGTTTTTATTGTAAATGTCGAAAAAACCAAAACCTGTATAGGTATGATTTAAATCCGAGTCCATTTGGATAATGGAATTCATATCCTTCCTCCATCCTTGTTTATTTTTCTGCTGCAAGAGTCTCATTTTTGGCGATTTCTACTTGCAAATTAACAAATTTATAAAATTTGTATTACATTTATCCTCTACATTTTTCATTCTATACAAATGCACGTTTTATACGCAATCATTTCCTTCACCACTCGTCCTGTTTAAAGCAATAATCTTTTGCAAAATATTTTATATTTAACATGTGCATCTCATTTATATAAGAAAAATTGCGCTAATTAACAATTTATAATTTCTTGAATTATGAGTTCAGGCTATTCATTGTTCTTCATTTGACTGTTACTATCATTATAAATACATGCAATCGTTAAAATGCTATGCAAGATTCTATTGAAAACTATATGCAACAGGTTGGTACTCAGGCACGTCGTGCGTCTCGAGTTTTAACTAGTGCATCCACTCATTTGAAAAATCATGCACTGTCTGCTATTTACACGGCTTTGGAAAATAACCAAGCGCAAATTTTAGCAGCCAATCAAATTGATATGGAAAATGGGCGCCAACGCCAATTAGATAATGCGCTTTTAGATCGCTTGGAATTAACCCCTGCTCGTTTTAAAGGGATGTTACAAGGATTAAAAGATGTCATTGCTTTGGTCGATCCTATTGGTGAAATCACAGATCTTGCTTATCGCCCCTCAGGGATTCAACTCGGAAAAATGCGTGTACCGCTCGGTGTAATTGGAATGATTTATGAATCACGTCCAAACGTAACACTTGAAGCAGCATCATTAGCTTTAAAATCGGGAAATGCCATTATTTTACGTGGCGGTTCTGAAGCACTTGAATCCAATAAAGCGATTGCAACAGCAATTCAACATGGTTTACAGGTTTCAGGGTTACCTGAACATGCAGTTCAAGTTATTGAAACTTCTGATCGTGCTGCAGTTGGTCATTTGATCACAATGACTGAGTTTGTTGACGTGATTGTGCCACGTGGTGGTAAAAGCCTCATCGAACGAATTAGCAATGAAGCTCGCATTCCTGTGATTAAGCACTTAGATGGCAATTGCCATGTATTTGTTGAAGCTCAAGCGGATTTACAAAAAGCGTTACCAATTGCATTAAATGCCAAAACACATCGCTATGGTGTGTGTAATGCGATGGAAACACTTTTGGTTGATGAAGTGATCGCTGAAGAGTTCTTGCCGAGTATTGCTGAACTTTACGCAGAAAAACAAGTTGAACTACGTGGTTGCGCTGAAACTCAACGTATTCTTGGCGATTCAGTAAAAACAGCGACTGAAGAAGATTGGTACACAGAATACTTGGGGCCAATCTTAGCGATTAAAGTTGTTAGTGGCATGGATGAGGCGATTGATCACATTAATAAGTATGGTTCACATCATACAGATGCCATCATCACTGAAAATTTTAGTTTAGCGCGTGAGTTCCTTGCTCGAGTAGACTCAAGCTCAGTCATGATTAATGCTTCGACTCGTTTTGCGGATGGTTTTGAGTATGGTCTCGGTGCCGAAATTGGTATTTCAACCGATAAAATTCATGCACGTGGTCCAGTTGGTTTAGAAGGCTTAACGTCACAAAAATGGATTGTATTTGGTGATGGTCAAATTCGCCAATAAGATAATCCTAGAATAGAACGGACAAACACGATAAAGCATCATTTTGATCTTTATCGTGTTTTTATACAAAAGATACGCTTAAAACAAACAAATCAATTAAAAGAACATTTTAATTTACAGACTATACTGATCAGATTCAATTATAAATCAGTTGTATAGGCTAAAGTCTATCTTCGCCTAAGTTACAACCCATGTTAAAACATTGCGCTTGATTCCACTGCCCCATGCGTTGCAGCAAGATCAAAGTGTTCGTCATAAAATTTAAAATCAGTTAGGTGTTCAAACGTGGCTAAATCTGTACTTGTAATTAACTGTGGTTCATCGTCGATCAAATACGCGCTTGTTTCAGAACGTCGTGAAGATCGTATTTATGGCTTGGCAGAAAACTTAGGCTCTGCTGATGCGCGTATTAAGGGAGTAACTGTCGGTGGCGAACCGCTTGAATTATCAATTCCACATGCAGACCACGCCAAAGCACTGGAAACGTTATTAGCTCGTTTAGCAAATTATAATCCTCAAGCAATTGGACATCGTGTGGTTCATGGTGGAAATCTAACGAAAGCCGAACTTTTAACACCTGAAATCGTAAAGCGTATCGAAGCAGCCACACCACTTGCACCTCTACACAATCCTGCGCATTTGATAGGAATCGAAGCAACCATGCGCTTATTCCCAGAATTACCGCAAGTTGCTGTTTTCGATACTGCATTCCACCAAACGATGCCTGAACGTGCATATCGTTATGCATTGCCACAAAATTTATATACTGAACATCAAGTACGTCGTTATGGCTTCCATGGAACTAGCCATGCCTATGTCACTGAACGTGCCAGCGAACTTGCAGGTGCCAAAAATCAAGGCGGCTGGCTCAGCGCTCACCTAGGTAATGGCAGTTCTACATGTGCAGTTTGGAATGGTCAAAGCCTTGATACCTCTATGGGTATGACACCTTTAGAAGGTGTAGTTATGGGTACACGTAGTGGAGATGTTGATCCAAGCTTACATTTATTTTTAGCTAGTAACTTAGGGTGGGATATTCAAAAGATCGACACCATGCTAAACAAAGAAAGTGGTTTACTTGGTTTATCAGGCTTATCCAATGATATGCGTACCCTTGTGGAAGCTTCTGAAAATGGTCATGAAGGTGCGACTCTAGCAATCGAAGTGTTCTGTTATCGCTTAGCAAAATCTCTGTCAGCTTTAAGTTGCGGTCTACCACGTTTGGATGGTTTAGTATTTACGGGTGGGATCGGTGAAAACTCAGCTTACGTACGTGAAAAAACGTTGGGATATTTACCACACTTCGGCTTACAGTTTAGTCAAGATAACAACAATGCCCTAGCACGTGGTACTGAAGGACGAATTGATGCTGGAACAGGTCCTCAAATTTGGGTTGTTCCAACCGATGAAGAAGGGCGTATTGCCAAAGAAACACGTCAAGTCATTGAACAGACTGCTTAAACCACAAAACAGTTAGACAAAAATTAAGGTCATTATGAATACAATTTTATTGATCCCTACAGGTGAAGGTGTTGGTTTAACATCAGCATGCTTAGGTATGATTTACGCATTGGATTGCAAAGGAATTAACGCAGGGTTTCTAAAACCTTTTTCACAAATTGCAGATACCACTATTGACCGTACTACTACGCTGTATAGTCACCTTTTTCAACATAAGTCAGTTGAACCGATTATTTATGAAAAGTTAACTCAACTAATTGCTTTAGGTGAAACTGACGAATTACTCGAAGAAGCAGTTGCCTTACATCGTCAAATCGCTGCAAATCATGATGTCATTATTGTTGAAGGACTTGTCCCAAATGGTCAGGATCATTTTGCTAGTGAAATCAATGCCGCACTTGCACAAGCACTAGATGCACAAGTCGTATTAGTCAGTACAGCTGATCTTGCAGACCCACGTAAAACAGCTGAAAAAGTTGATGCACATCTACGTCAATTTGGTGGTGCTGCATCAGCACGTACTACAGGTGTGCTCTTTATGCGCACCAAAGGACTTCCAGAAGGCACGGCTGAGATTCCTGTTACACTCGACCCAAGCTTACGTTTAGATGAAAAAATTGCAGAATTCTCAAAAGAACTGCAACGTTATAATCGTTTTATGGGCACAGATGACTTACCGATTATTGGTTTAGTCCCTTTTAGCAACATTCTGAGTGTTCCACGAAGTTTAGACATTGCATCGGTGGTTGATGGGACTTGGTTACACGAGGGTGAAGCAAAGCAACGTCGAATTCTCCATACCAGCTTGATTGCTTCAGATATCGAAGCCGAATTGCAAAAATTCGTTGCTGGTGAGCTGATCATCAGTGCAGCACAGCGAACTGACACTTTACTTGCAGCCAGTGTCGCAACTAGCAACGGGATTCCTTTAGCTGGATTAGTTTTAACAGAACAATCAGCCCCAGCGAATAACGTTCTAGAGTTCTGCCAAGGTGCCATAAAACAAGGTTTACCTATTTTACACACACCTTTAGATACGCTAGAAACAGCTCAGCGCTTACACCATTTTGGTAATGAAATCCCAGTCGATGATACTGAGCGTGCTGAACAAGTAACTCGCTTTGTTTCTAGTCATATTGATAATAACTGGCTTGATCAACACACTCAGAATAATCTACATCCACGATTATCCCCTTCTGCTTTCCGCTATGAGTTGGTACAAAAATCGATTGCAGCCAAGAAGCGTATCGTTCTACCTGAAGGTGATGAGCCACGTACTGTTCAAGCTGCTGCAATTTGTCAATCTCGCGGAATCGCGCACTGTATCTTGCTTGCAAAACCAGAATCAGTTGCTGAGGTTGCAAAAGCACGTGGCATTCAACTACCAAGTGATTTAGAAATTATTGACCCTGACAGCATTCGTGACCAATATATTGAACCGATGGTTGAATTGCGTAAAGGTAAGCTTGATGCACTACAAGCTAAAGCTCAACTGCAAGACACTGTGGTTCTCGGTACGATGATGCTAGCACTTGATCAGGTTGATGGTTTAGTTTCAGGTGCCATTCATACAACGGCCAATACTGTACGTCCAGCATTTCAATTAATAAAAACTGCACCAAATTACTCACTGGTTTCATCAATCTTTTTCATGCTATTGCCTGATGAAGTCTATGTATACGGTGACTGTGCAATTAATCCTGATCCAAATGCTGAACAGCTTGCAGAGATTGCGATTCAATCGGCTGATTCTGCAAAAGCTTTTGGTCTCGACCCTCGTATTGCAATGATCAGTTATTCAACAGGAACTTCGGGGACTGGTGCGGATGTGGAAAAAGTTGCAGAAGCGACTAAAATTGCAAAACAACGCCGCCCTGATTTATTGATTGATGGTCCTTTACAATACGATGCAGCGTCCGTTGAAAGTGTTGGTCGCCAAAAAGCACCAGACTCGCAAGTAGCTGGTCGCGCCAACGTATTTATCTTCCCTGACCTCAATACAGGTAATACCACCTACAAAGCGGTGCAACGTGCTGCCAATGTTGTAAGTGTCGGCCCGATGCTACAAGGCTTAAACAAGCCCGTAAATGATTTGTCTCGTGGTGCTTTGGTGGATGATATTGTGTTTACCATTGCCTTGACTGCGATTCAGGCAAAGCAACAAGACTAGTCAGACCTTTTTGCAATAAAGAAAGAGCCATCACTTGATCAAAGTTGATGGCTTTTTATGTTCATGGCTATGAAGTTTTAATTGCTCTGAATCGTGGCAGTTTGATAAAGAAAATCGCATTACCACATAAAATGAGAATCACACCAATCACCGCATTCATTTGCCAATCATAACCTTCCCATATAGTCGATATAACCAACGCCACCAAAGGAAATAACAAGGTGCTATATGCAGCTTTCCCCGCTCCAATTCGACCAACCAAATAAAAGTAAGCCGTAAAGCCAATCACTGAACCAAAAATCGCTAAATACAGTAATGCGCTAACCGAACTCCCTGACATGCTCGGAAAAAAGTTGTCATGCTTAAACCATGAAATTAAAGCCATTAGCAAAGAACCATACAACATGGCATAGGCATTAGTCGTAAAAATATCCAATCCATGTTTTTGATGGCGCGTACTAATCATATTGCCCAGAGAAAAACCATAAGTTCCTAAAATACACAATCCAATACCCATCAACGTATTGCTATTCAAGGTTGTACCCATGACATCGTGCCAAAACAAAGCGATGATCCCAAACAGACCAAATAATGCAGCAGGATAAAAACGGGACGATATGTGCTGAGCAAAAAATAGTTTGGCATTGATCGTGTTGAAAATCACAGCCATCGAAAAGATCACTGCTTCCAAGCCACTACTAATGTATTGCACGGCATAATAGAAACAGACAAAGTTAAATCCAAAAATACAGCATGCCTGCAACATGCAAAATAAATGATCGTGAGTTGCCAGTCTTTGCAACTTTCGACTCATCACAACAAAAGCAAACAAAACGATTGCTGAAATAAAAAATCGCCAAAACACCGCAACTGTGGTCGATATTTCACTTTGCTGTTGCAGTGTAATTGCAATCCATGTCGTCCCCCAGATCACCACAACCAAAGCATATAACAATGCATTCATAGCTTTTTAACCAAACTTAATACCACACCGAATAGTTTGATATTTGCAGCATTTCTTTTCTTTCATTTTCTTGTGATGGTTGTCATTAGCTTGCGTTTTTTAATGTTCGTTATATTCAGATGACAACTAAGGCTGAACGTCCTACACTTAAAACAATCATACTTAACACTTTGTATAGAAGATGAAATATCAAATTCTTGATCAATTACAGCAACATAAAGCTCAATTGCTTGACTCAGTTGAATTGGGTTCAGGTATGCAATTGGCCATGTGGGAAAATAATCAAGATCGCGTCAATGTCTGTAGCAATCACCATACTTTAAGTATGTATATTCATGGTGGTTATCAGAGTTATCAAAAGACACCTCAAGGTTGGCACAATGGCGGTGGGCCTGACCGTATGTGCCTCATGCCCCAAGATTATGAGTCAACATGGGACTTGCGTGATCCACTAACTTTTGTTCATCTTTACTACACAGAACAACATCTAAAACGTGTAGCAGAACAAGTTTGGGATAAAGAACCTAGCCAAATTATTTTAAATCCACAAATCTTCGTCGCTGATCCACAAATCTCAATGATCTATCGGCATTTTTTACTGAATGCTGAATGGGAAAACCGCGAAAATCATTTACAGATGAGTACAGCAACTACGCTATTGCTTAATCATCTCATCAAGAATTATAGTCATGCACAGTGGCAAGCACCTGTCGTAAAAGGTGGGCTTTCACCATATGTGCTCAAACAAGTTTTGCAATGGATTGATCAACATTTGCATTTAAGTTTGACGCTCACGGATTTAGCTGAACAAGCGCAATTAAGTGAATATCATTTTGCGCATATGTTCAAACAATCTATGAAAATGCCACCACACCAATACGTCATGCAACGTCGACTTGAGTTAGCCCATCAAGCTCTACACGCAACCAAATTAAATTTAACTGAAATTTCAATGAGATATGGCTTTAGCTCGAGCAGCCATTTTAGCCATCGTTTTAAAAAACATTTTGGATACGCACCTTCACTGCTGCGAAAAAATCAAAACTAATTATTGAAGTTTCACATATTTTAAAATCTACTTTTGTATATAGACCTTTAGCCAAAAGTCGTTTAAAACTCCCACAATCCAAGCTTTTTGTCATATAATTTAGCCCGCCAGCTTATCGCCCGCTCAAGAGAATTTTGATATGACAACGATCATCAAACAAGATGACTTGATTACATCAATCAAGGATGCCCTTCAGTTTATTTCTTACTATCACCCACAAGACTTCATCCAAGCGATGAGCCGTGCTTATGATCGTGAAGAAAACAAAGCTGCAAAAGATGCAATTGCTCAAATCCTCATCAACTCACGTATGTGTGCTGAAGGTCATCGACCAATCTGTCAAGATACAGGGATCGTCAACGTTTTCCTTGAAGTCGGCTTAGATGTTAAATTTGATTTAACCATGAGCTTAGACGATGCAGTGAACGAAGGTGTACGCCAAGGTTACTTAGAAAACTCAAACGTACTTCGTGCTTCAGTGCTTGCTGATCCAGCTTTTGGTCGTAAAAATACTAAAGACAATACACCTGCTGTCATCCACTACAAACTCGTACCAGGTAATAAAGTTGATATTACCGTTGCAGCTAAAGGTGGCGGTTCAGAAAATAAATCTAAACTTGCGATGCTAAATCCATCTGATTCAATCGTAGATTGGGTACTTAAAACTGTACCAACGATGGGTGCAGGCTGGTGCCCACCAGGTATGCTCGGTATTGGTATCGGTGGTACTGCAGAAAAAGCCATGATGCTTGCAAAAGAAGCTCTCATGGAAGAAATCAACATGGACGAATTACTTCGTCGTGGTCCACAAAGCAAGATGGAAGAACTCCGTATTGAGATCTTCGAAAAAGTAAATGCACTGGGTATTGGTGCTCAAGGTCTTGGTGGTTTGACGACTGTTCTTGATATTAAAATCAAAGACTACCCATGTCACGCTGCGGGTAAACCAGTGGGTATGATTCCGAACTGTGCTGCCACTCGTCACGCACATTTCCAATTAGATGGTACAGGCGTAGCACACATCCAAGCACCTAAACTTGAAGACTACCCTGCTGTAACTTGGGATTCATCTCAATCAAAACGTGTGAATCTAGATACGATCACACAAGAAGAAATGAATTCTTGGAAACCAGGCGATACATTACTTCTTAACGGTACAATTTATACAGGTCGTGATGCTGCACATAAGCGCATGGTCGACATGTTAAATAATGGTGAAGAACTTCCAGTCGACTTAAAAGGTAAATTCATTTACTACGTTGGTCCTGTTGATCCTGTTCGTGATGAAGTCGTTGGTCCTGCTGGTCCTACAACTGCAACGCGTATGGATAAATTTACCCGTCAAGTCTTAGAAGCAACTGGCTTGTTCGGCATGATCGGTAAAGCGGATCGTGGTCCAGCGGCTGTTGAAGCAATCAAAGATAATAAAGCAACTTACTTAATGGCTGTGGGTGGCGCTGCTTACCTCGTTTCTAAAGCTGTACGTGAAGCTGAAGTTGTTGCATTTGCTGACCTAGGTATGGAAGCAATCTACAAATTTGTGGTTGAAGATATGCCTGTTTCTGTTGCCGTTGATGTGAATGGTACGTCTATCCACGCAACTGCTCCAAAAATCTGGCAAGCAAAAATTGGTAAAATTCCAGTTGTAGATGCTGCGGCACAATAATCCGCTCAACAAAAAAAATAGCCGAATCACTGCATTCGGCTATTTTTTTATTTAAAGCTTCTGTTAAATTATAAAAATGAATAAGAATAACGAGGCAAATATGAACATAAAACCATTCCATTATCTGTTGCTATGCCTTGCTATTTGTACTTCACAGGATGTATCAGCTACTCCTGCGCAAACTAAATCTGTTCAAGAATTAATTAAAGCCAGTGACTTAGAAAAAGTACTGAACAACTCCTTTGAAGAAATGCAACCTGCTTTAGACTTAGAAGCTGAAAGGATTATTTTAGGTATTTTAAATAAAAAAAAATTAACAACCAATCAAGAACTCTTAGCAGTATTAGAACTCAGCCAATTATTAAAAGAGACCAGTTCAAAATTATTTGCTCGACCTGAAACAATTCAAGCGATTGAAAAAATTTATAAAGACACACTCAGTGAAGAAGAAATTCAGGCTTATTTAAAGTTTTTAAAAACCCCTGAAGGTAAGTCAATCAATCAGAAAAACTTACAGATTAGTACAAATGTATTTCAATATATGAATACCCTAAGTCAAAAAACGCTAAGCGATCCTGAACAAAGCATTCAATTGCAAGAGCAATTTCTATCTATCATTCAACCACTAATTCAACAGGAATAGAAATTGCTCATTAATACTATCAATTACCAAGTTAAAGGATTCCAAAGTTTAAATGGTTTAACCAAGTGAACCTCTGACTTTTGATCATATTTGGCAGGTTTTAACTCCTGAGGCTTAGAACGAACTTTACCTGAAGCATCTTGCGCAACAAAATTATAACTAGATGATTTTAATCGAGTAAATGCAATTTCTTGACGTGCCACTTTCTCTGGCATTGACATAAATGGACCTGTTGGTTCACTTCTTGGTAACTTATTCTCTTCGTCATATTTAATGAAATAAGTTTGAGCTGCATCAACTGTAAAATCTAAATATTTCGGTTTTTGAAAATGCAAACCTGCTAGAGGACGACTTACACTTAAGCGATAAGTTCCAGCTGGTAATTCCAACCAATAATAATGATTATGTAATAGACTTGGAATGCGATGACCATTGATAAATAGATTAGCAGCAGCAATTTCTTGGCGATTCCAGCGAGTGTCTGGGCGATATAAATAGACTACCGCGGCTTGCTCATTTTGTGGCTTGATAGGAGCGTAATATTGACCTAATTTTTGGTTTACCCATCCACCAACAGTAAAACCACCCACATGATATTGATCAAATAAACCTGGTTTCTTATCTGTATCGACAGGAGGTAAAGTTGCTGTTAAGACGACTGGATTTTCTTCAACTGCTTTATGGCTTTGACAGCCCGCCAAAATCCCTACACAACATAATGACAATATTAAATAACGCATGACATCCCTCAAGGCGTTTTCTTGGATTTATTTTTAACAGCGCAAAACTATGCGGATTATTCAATTTTTAAGATTAACACCTCACCGTTCAATTGCAAATAAAAAAAGCATGAAAAGCTAAGCCTTTCATGCTTTTTTAGATGAATGTGAATTAAGCAGATTTTGAATCTACAACTTTCAAATCTTTCTTCTCAATCAATTCAGCCGCTGTCGTTTGTGGTAAACGCTCTGGCTTATATGTCGGTTTAGCTGTTCCATTAATCACAGCCTCATCAACAATAACCGTGCCGACATCTTTGCGACTTGGTAAATCATACATTGTTTCAAGTAGTACATTTTCCAAGATAGAACGTAGACCACGTGCGCCAGTATTACGCTCAAGGGCTTTCTTCGCCACTGCTCGTAATGCAGACTCATCAAATACAAGGTCAACATCTTCCATCGTGAATAAATACTGATATTGGCGAGTTAATGCATTTTTTGGTTCAGTCAAAATCTGCATCAATGCTTCTTCATCCAACTCATCAAGCGTTGCAATCACTGGCAAACGACCGATAAATTCAGGAATTAAACCAAATTTCACCAAATCTGTTGCTTCAACTTGACGGAATAACTCAGAGACTTTTTTACTGTCATCTTTATTTTTCACATCAGCTGTGAAACCGATACCGCCTTTTTCCTGACGTTGCTGTACAATTTTTTCCAAACCTGAGAATGCACCACCGCAAATAAATAATATATTTGAAGTATCGATTTGGATAAATTCTTGTTGAGGATGCTTACGCCCTCCTTGTGGAGGAATCGAAGCAACTGTACCTTCAATCATTTTTAATAATGCTTGTTGTACACCCTCACCCGAAACATCGCGAGTAATCGATGGATTCTCAGACTTACGCGTGATCTTGTCGATTTCATCAATATAGATAATGCCTTTTTGAGCTTTCTCTACATCATAATCTGCCTTTTGCAGCAATTTTTGCACGATATTTTCAACATCTTCACCCACGTAACCCGCTTCGGTAAGTGTTGTCGCATCCGCCATAGCAAAAGGGACATCAAGTAAACGTGCAAGTGTTTGAGCAAGTAAAGTCTTACCAGAACCTGTTGGTCCAATTAATAAAATATTACTCTTAGCAATTTCGATGTCTTGATGTGCATGATGTGTTTGCCCAACTTTCAAACGCTTATAGTGGTTATACACCGCAACAGATAACGTTTTCTTCGCAAGATCTTGCCCAATAACATATTGATCAAGTGCTGCACGTATTTCATGTGGCTTTGGCAATGGTTTGGTTGCCCAATCACCCGCTTCAACCTGTTGACTTGTTTGAACTAAGTCTAAGCACACATCTACACATTCATTACAAATATATGCGTCCTCACCTGCAATCAGTTTCCCGACTTCAGACTGCGTTTTACCGCAAAATGAACAATGTTTTTGTCCTTGAGGATGTTCGGACATATTTACTCCAATCTTGAATCTTAAAAATTACGGACGCTTACTAAGGACTTGATCAACCAAACCATACTGTTTTGCAGCTTCAGCCGTCATGAAATTATCACGATCAGTATCACGAGCAACTGTCTCGTAATCCTGTCCGCTATGTTGCGCCATTAAACGATTTAAACGCTCTTTAATAAACAAAATCTCACGTGCATGGATTTCAATATCAGATGCTTGTCCACGGAAACCACCTAATGGTTGATGGATCATCACACGTGCATTTTCCAAGCAATAACGTTTACCTTTTGCACCGGCATTCAAAAGGAATGCACCCATAGAGGCAGCTTGCCCCATACAGTATGTCACAACATCAGGCTTAATAAACTGCATGGTATCGTAAATTGCCATACCTGCCGTTACTGAACCACCTGGAGAGTTAATATAGAGGTGAATATCTTTTTCTGGGTTTTCTGCTTCTAAAAATAACATCTGCGCGACGATTAAATTCGCCATGTTATCTTCAACTTCACCTGTCAAGAAAATAACACGCTCACGTAACAAACGTGAGTAAATATCAAAAGAACGCTCACCACGAGATGATTGTTCAACGACAACAGGAACTAAAGCATTTTCAATTGTTGGAACATACATATGTTTACTTATTCCTAAATTATTGTGACTCGATCTATGCCAACAATATGAGGGATAATCGCTGAAATTGCAAAAGGTTCAATCTGAAATATTCGAATATTTAGACTAAAATCTGGCATTTTTTAGACAAATTAACACATTCATAACACATATAAAAAAAGGCGCATTACGCGCCTTTCTTTTCAACTTTTAAAAGATTAGCCACGGCGAGCTTGTTGTTCTTTTAATAAGTCTTCGTAGCTTACAGCCACATCATTTACTTTAGCAGCAGCCAAGATGTGATCAACAACTTGGTCTTCTAACACAACTGCTTCGATTTGAGCACGTTGTTGTTTGTCATTTTTGAAGTATTCAACAACTTCTGTTGGATCCTCATAAGAAGAAGCCATGTCATTGATATAAGCATCAACGCGTGCTTGGTCAACTTCAAGTTTAGCATCAGCTAATACTTTGCTTACCAATACACCAAGCTTCACTGATTTCTCAGCTTGTTCTTTGAACAATTCATCTGGAAGCATGCTGCTGTCAAATGCGCCTGCACCTTGAGCACCAAACTGTTGAGTGAATTGTTGGATCATTTGTTGACGTTGACGATCAATTTCTTGAGCAACCATTGATGCTGGAACTTCGATTTCGTTCGCAGCTACAAGCGCATCAAACGCAGCTTGTTTAACTTGGTTGCGAAGACCGTTACGAACTTCACGTTCCATGTTTTTACGAACGTCAGCTTTTAACTTGTCTAAGCCTTCTTCTTCAGTTAAACCAAAGATTTTTAAGAATTCAGCATCAATCTCTGGAAGCTTTTGTTTTTCAACAAGTTTCACAGTGATTTTAAACTGAGCTGCTTTACCTGCTAAGTTTTCAGCTTGATAGTCTTCAGGGAAAGTTACATCAATAACTTTCTCTTCGCCTTTCTTCATGCCAACGATACCGTCTTCAAAGCCAGGAATCATACGACCTGAACCAAGAACAAGTTTAAAGTCTTCAGCTGCACCGCCTTCAAACTTCTCACCATCAACAGTACCTTCAAAATCGAAAGTCACTTGCATGTCTTTTTTTGCCATGCCTTTGGTTTCAGTCCAAGAAGCACGTTGCTTTTGTAAGTTTTCAATCATTACATCAACGTCTGCATCGTTGATTTCAGATGATTTACGATCAATCTCTAAGTCAGCAAAAGATTTAACTTCTACTTCTGGATACACTTCTACAGTCGCTTCATAAACTAAAGCGTCATCTTTGTTTTCAACTTTTTCAATGTTCGGCATGCCTACAGCATTGATTTTTTCTTGTTGAATTGCTTCGAATACTGTATCGCGAATAAGGTCATTCACAACTTCTTGATAGATGCTCGCACTATATTCACGGCGAACAACATTTAAAGGCACTTTACCTGGACGGAAGCCGTTGATCTTCACAGTTTTGGCAGTGCGTTTTAAGCGAGCTTCAAATTGCTCGTTAACACGGCTCGTCGGTACAGAAACATTTAAACGACGGGCAACGCCCGAAACCGCTTCAGTCGTTACTTGCATGGCTTCCTCGATATATAGTTAGTAGTAACAATTTTTAAAGTGCCACATTATATGACAACTTTGCTGATATACAAAATTCGACAAGCATTCTAGCAGTAAAAGTTGATCTGAACATATCAGCAAGTCATCCACGATTTATTATTTTTCATAGTTTATGAATAAACTCGGTTGTTCTTGGGTAATTTCGTGAAGAATTCTATTAGATCAATATGCTTAATTTTCACCCAATCAATTACAACACAATCTTACATTTCGCTACACTATTCTATTTCTTTTTCCAAATTTATATGATCTAAGCATCGTTAAATCCAATCGAGAAAAATTGCATATAAGAATAAGAATAATTATTATTTGCATGAATTTTAAGGTTTACATGGATACGATATGTCTTCTTTTATCAGAACACGTAAGAAGTTTGTTTCATCTGCGATTGCATCATCTCTTTCTATGATTGCAACTACAGCAATCGCGCAAGATAAAGAAAATGTGGTTCAACTCCCAACGATTCATGCAGAAGCAACTGCTGAACAATTAAAAGTTGATGTATCTGCAAACAAGAAATATGTTGCGCCATTAAAAGACACACCAAAGACAGTGTCTGTCTTATCTCAAAAGTTATTGAAAGAAACAAATTCAAATACTTTATTAGAAGCACTTCGTAATGAGCCTGGTATCACACTAGGTGCTGGTGAAGGCGGCATTCCGTATACAGATATTCCTTATATTCGTGGTTATAACGGACAAAGCGCGATCTATGTAGATGGTGTGCGCAACTCAACAACTCAAACACGTGATATGTTTGCGATTGAACAAGTCGAAGTAACTAAAGGCTCAAGCTCTGCTCTAACTGGCGGAAGTGGTGTTGGTGGCAGTATCAACATGATTCCAAAAGTTGCGCATGAAGGTGATGAATATCAAGGAAGTGTTGCAGGCGGCACAGATAACTATAAGCATATCGTACTTGACGCAAACAAAGACTTTGGTAATGGAATCGCGGGTCGTGTTATTGCGATGGGTCATGAAAATGAGAAACCAGGACAGCATAATGGTGCAGAATATGCTCGTGTTGGTATTGCGCCTAGTCTAGCTTTCGGTTTAGGAACTGAAAACCGTGCGACCTTAAGTTACTACTTTATCAAAAGTAATGATGAGCCTGATTCAGGCATTCCATTTAACAACCCTAACAATCCACCTCCAGGCTCGATCAAAGCTGATGGTCGCCCAGCAAATGTAAAACAAGGTTCTTACTATGGCTGGAAGGATCGTGATTTTGATAAGCGTGAAAACCACATTGGCTCATTGAAGCTTGAACATGATTTTAATGATGACTTAACAGTTTCAAACACTGCAACATATAGCCATTCTAAAGCAAGCTATATGTATACAAATCCAGATGATTCAAAAAGCAATATCTACAAAGGAAAAGTCTACCGTCGTGCAACACAGACCATTCGTGACACCGATGCATTTACCGACCAACTTTCTTTAGCTGGGAAATTCAAAACTGGAGCAATAACACATAGCTTCAATGTTGGTGCTGAATATAATCGTGAAGAAACCAATCGCGGTAACTATAATATTAGTTATCCTGGATATACAGGTACAACGACTGCTGGTTTCAATGATAAATGTAATGATAACAATGGCTGGTGCACGGAGCTCAATAATCCAAGTCCGAATGATCCATGGTTAGGCACACTCACACCAAATACTAAACAGACTACTATGACCAACGAAACAGTATCTGTATATGCATTAGACAGTATTGAATTCAATAAATATTGGTTATTAAATCTTGGCGTACGTTGGGATCAATTTGATACAGAATTAAAATATAACAAAGATGTAACAGCTCGTGGTGTAACAACGCCAGCAGGTACTGTGTATTCAAATGATACAGACTACTTCTCCTATCAAGCGGGTGTAGTATTCCGCCCAACAGAGCATGGTAGTATCTATGCAAGTTTCGCAACTGCTGCCAACCCTGTAGGTATCGATCCTGACCTTGATTCACTTAGTGCTTCAAATAAAGACCTAGAACCAGAAAAAGCTCGTACATTTGAGATCGGAACGAAATGGAGCCTTTGGAACAACCGTGCCAATGCGACAGCTGCAATCTTCCGTACTGAGAAGCAAAATACACGTATTAATATAGATGCGAATACAGTAACTAATGCTGGTGAAAGTAAAGTTGATGGTTTTGAACTTGCTTTGACAGGTCACATTACTGATAAATGGGAAATGGCACTTGGCTATAGCTACTTAGATAGCGAATTAACCAAAGCAGCTTATAACTTAGTTGCTCAAGAAGGTCGCCCTCTTCCATTCGTTGCTAAACAGAGTGCTAACTTGTGGAGTACATACCAAGTACTTCCAAAATTAACACTTGGTGCAGGCGTTCAATATCGCGATCAAGTTTTTGCAAATACCAATCCAAACACAGCCACCACTTCAACGAAAATTTTACCAACGTTTACTATCTACAATGCGATGGCAAAGTATGATGTAAACAAGAATGTAAACTTACAGTTGAATGTAAATAACATTTCAGATAAGCGTTATTTTACAAGTGCTCATGCTTCACACTATGCAAACGAAGGTGATGGCCGCAACGCAGTTCTTGCGATCAACTTTAAGTACTAAATCCCTTAAAAAAATTAGGGTATCTACTTAAACTCATCTAAAATAGCCTCTCTATGAGGCTATTTTTTATAATAATCAATTGAAAGGGATATGCTCAGTGATCCATCACATTCCAAATGTTTTGACAAAAGAACAAGTCGCCGAATTCCGTAAATTAATGGAAGCAGCAGATTGGGTCGGTGGAAAAATTACAGCAGGCACACTCTCAGCTTCCGTAAAACGTAATCAACAACTTTCAGAGAGTGACCCTTTAACCCACCAACTTAGTGCACTTGTGATGGATGCAATTTGGAAAAATCCAACTTTCCAAGCAGCTGCACTCCCCAAGCAAATGATTCCACCTTTGTTTAATCGCTACGATGAACACGAAAGTTTTGGTTTTCATGTCGATAATTCAATTCGTTTAGTGAGAGGGACTCATCAACAACTTCGCACAGATTTATCGTGTACTTTATTTTTGAGTGAACCTGAAGAATATGATGGTGGTGATCTCGTTATTGAGGATACTTATGGCTACCATGAAGTGAAATTACCAGCAGGTGATGTCGTACTCTACCCTTCAACAAGCTTGCATGAAGTCAGTAGTATTACGCGTGGCACCCGTTTTGCTTCTTTCTTTTGGGTACAAAGTTTGATTAGAGATGATCAAAAGCGTCATATGCTCTTTAATTTGGATGAAAGTATTCGTCAACTTCGCATAGATCATGGTGATGCATATCCAGAAGTAATGAAACTCACCAATATTTATCACAATCTCATTCGTATGTGGTCAGAACTCTGACCACTTCATTTTTCGTCATGCTGAATAAATTCTATAATTTTTATTAAAAAATAGACTTATTTAGAAAAAATATCCCACTCAACTATCAATTCTTGCAAAAAACAGGAAAACATTTTCCACAATTAAGAGCTAGAATGCTGTTATAGACCTTTGCAGCCAGCTTATTTTCACCTAGACTGATTTTTATTAGATGATTAATATAGCTGCAAAACCGAATCATAATTTTGAATGGTTGATGATGAAAACAAATTACGGCTTTACCCATCCGTCGAATATAAACCATCTTGCTGCTCTCCTGATGCTGCGCCTCGCGCGCGTATAAATTTTATTGCCTAAGTTTGAAGGCATTCGATCCAAATATTCTCTTTTAATTTATTCGTATAGACACCATATATATTTATAGTACGTTGCATTTATAAAAATCCGCGACCCCTGCTATGATAAGGAGTTACCTCATGATGTTGGCTGACCCAAGCAAAAAATACCGCCGTATGTATCAACGAGTGGATTTACCAGATCGTCAATGGCCGAATAACGAAATCAACCAAGCACCGATTTGGATGAGTACCGACCTTCGTGATGGTAACCAAGCGATTTTTGAACCAATGAATATGGATCAAAAATTAAAGATGTTCAAAATGTTAGTCAAAATCGGCTTTAAACATATTGAAATTGGTTTCCCATCTGCGTCTCAAATTGATTTCGATTTTACCCGTATGTTAATCGAAGAAAATTTAATTCCTGATGATGTTTATATCGAAGTCTTGGTTCAAGCTCGTGATCATTTGATTGAGCGTACTTTCGAGTCATTGATTGGTGCTAAACGTGCAATTGTGCATATCTATAACTCGAACTCTCCGACTTTCCGTCAAAAAGTTTTGAATGTAGACGTAAATGGCGCTAAACAACTTGCGATTAATGCTGCGAATAAAGTGAAAGAATATGCAGCACAATATCCTGAAACAGAATGGATTTTCCAATATAGCCCTGAATGTTTCTCAGCAACAGAATTAGAAGTTGCCAAGGATGTTTGTGATGCGGTTACTGAAATTTGGGAAGCATCTCCAACCAATAAAGTGATTTTGAACTTACCTGCAACAGTTGAAGTTTCAACACCAAATGTTTATGCAGATCAAATTGAGTGGATGCACCGTAACTTGCAACGTCGTGATGGCGTAATTATCTCAGTTCACTGTCACAATGACCGTGGTTGTGGTATTGCTGCATCTGAATTAGCCATTATGGCAGGTGCTGACCGTGTTGAGGGTTGTGTATTTGGAAATGGCGAACGTACGGGTAATGTCGATGTTGCAGCAATTGCCTTGAACATGTATACCCAAGGTGTTGCACCAAATTTAGATTTCTCGAACATCAACGAAATCATTGCAACTGTTGAAGAATGTACAGGCTTACCTGTTCACCCTCGTCATCCATATGCAGGTGATTTAGTCTTCACAGCTTTCTCTGGTTCCCACCAAGATGCGATCAAAAAAGGCTTTGAGTTCCAGAAAAACGAAGAAATTTGGGATATGCCTTATTTACCAATCGATCCTAAAGATTTAGGTCGTGACTATGACGCTGTTATTCGTGTAAATAGTCAATCAGGTAAAGGTGGTATCGCATATTTATTAGAATCAAACTATAACGTTGCATTGCCACGTCGTGTTCAGATTGAATTTAGTCAAATTGTTCAACAACATACTGATGAGAATGGTACTGAAATCAGTGCACATGAGATCTGGACATTGTTTGAGAAAACTTATGTCGATATCAAAAACCGTCACTACCAAACTAAACATTATCAATTATCAGACATCAATGGCACACAAATCATTGAATTAGATATTGAAATTGAAGGTGAAATTCAACGCCTACGTGGTGAAGGAAACGGCCCAATCTCAGCAATGTTAAATGCTTTACAGTTGCCGATTGACGTTGTGAACTATGAAGAACGTAGTATTAGTTCAGGTGCAAATGCCAAAGCCCTTGCATTGATTGAACTTCAAGTCAAAGGTACAGGTAAGAGTGCATTTGGTGCAGGTGTACACGACAACATCGTAACCTCTTCAATCGATGCGATTATTGCATGTACAAACCGTTTGATCGAACAAGGTGTATTAACAACTGATCAAGTGGTTGCTGCCGCAGTCTAAGCTTATGTTGTAATAACAGAAAAAATGGCTTTTGAAAGGATACCTGAATTGGTATCCTTTTCATTATTGATAAAAGATTTATACAGGCGAATTATTCCAGTGTCTTTTCCATCGGATTCAGTGGGTTTAGTCACACCACAAAAGTTTCAGTTCGAACAACCTCTTGAACTTGAATGCGGGCGTATTCTGCCCCGTTTTGATTTAATGGTTGAAACCTATGGAACACTCAATGCAGATAAGTCGAATGCCATTTTAATTTGTCATGCATTGTCAGGTCATCATCATGCCGCAGGCTATCATCATGAAGATGATAAAAAGGCTGGCTGGTGGGACAGTTGTATTGGACCTGGAAAAGCGATTGATACCAATCATTTTTTTGTCGTTTCTTTAAATAATATCGGTGGCTGTAATGGTTCTACAGGACCAACCTCACCAAATCCAGAAAATGAAAACCGTCCTTATGGTCCTGATTTCCCACTAGTTACAGTTCGTGACTGGGTAAAAACTCAAGCCATGTTATCTGATCGTCTTGGTATAGATATTTGGTATGCGGTGATTGGTGGTTCGTTAGGTGGCATGCAAGCACTACAATGGTCATTGGACTATGCTGACCGCTTACAAAAGTGTGCCATCATTGCCAGTGCACCTAAACTTTCTGCACAAAATATTGCCTTTAATGAAGTTGCTCGCCAATCAATTCTATCCGACCCTGACTTCCATAACGGTCGTTATCTTGAACATGACTGTTATCCAAAACGCGGTTTGATTTTGGCTCGTATGGTTGGTCATATTACTTATTTGTCTGAAGAAGCGATGAAACAGAAATTTGGTCGTGATCTCAAATCAGGCAAATTTATGTACGGCTTTGATGTCGAATTCCAAGTTGAAAGTTATTTACGTTATCAAGGCGAACAATTTAGTCGCAATTTTGATGCAAATACTTACTTGATTATGACCAAAGCCTTGGATTATTTTGATCCATCTCGTGAGTATGAACATTCATTGACTAAAGCAATGAGCAAGCCTAAATGTAAATTTTTGGTGATTTCTTTTACTACAGATTGGCGTTTTAGCCCGAGTCGCTCACAAGAATTGGTTGATGCTTTGATTGATAATCATAAACCTGTCAGCTATTTAGATATCGATGCTGAACAAGGGCATGACTCGTTCTTATTCCCAATCCCGCTTTATGTCAAAACACTTCGAGCATTTTTAGGTGGAGAACAACAGTTGCAATCGACACCGCAGGAGCTTCACTAATGCGTATAGATCAACGACTCGCTGAAAAATGGATTAGCCCTAATTCTAGCGTACTAGACTTGGGTTGTGGTGATGGCGAACTGTTGGCTCATATGAGCAAACAGCACAATATTCGTGCTTATGGCTTAGAAATTGATCAAGAAAAGATTGCAATTGCCATCAGTCGAGGGTTAAATATTATCCAACAGGATTTAAACTTGGGTTTAAGCCGTTTTGCCGACCAGTCGTTTGACTCTGTGGTTATGGCACAAGCTTTGCAAGCTGTAGATGCGCCCGATGTATTACTTCGTGATATGGTGCGTGTCGGAAAACAGGCAATTATTACTTTTCCAAACTTTGCGTATTGGAAGACTCGTTCTTTTCTTGCTTTGAAAGGAAAAATGCCTGTTTCTGAAGCTTTACCCTATATGTGGTATAACACCCCAAATATTCATTTATGTACTTTCCGTGATTTCGAAGCCTTATGTGCAGAAAACGGAATTAAAATTATTAATCGACTTGCCGTTAATGGTGACCAACAAGGTAGTGTGCTGAGTAAGCATATGCCGAACCTATTTGGTGAAGTCGCAATTTATCGAGTGAGCGCTCTATGAAAAAGACATTAATCAGCACGTTTTTATTTGGCATAGTCAGCTTTCAAGCGCATGCAGACTATGTTGCTCAACCACAGTCAGTAGCAACACAAGCAGCTAGATACTCTGTGATGAGTATTGGTGAGTTACAAAGCGCTGCAAAAGCTGGTCAAGCTGGTGCGCAGTTTTATCTAGCTACACGCTATCAATATGGTAAAGATGTCGCTAAAGACGAGAAACAAGCTTTTGCATTGTTTAAGGCTGCTGCCGATCAAGGGATCTCTGCGGCTCAACTGAATGTTGGTCGTATGTATGCAGATGGCATTGGCACAAAGAAAGATGAAGTATTGGCTCGCAAATATTTCGAAAAAGCAGCAAGTAACGGCGACAATCGTGCAAGCTTCAATCTTGCCATGATGGAAGAGCAAAAGAAAAACTACGTAGGTGCGTATCAGTGGTATGAGCTTTCAACACGTGATGGCATGCTCGATACTAAAGTGATTAGTCTTTCTGAAGGTAAGAAAACAGCTTTGGCTGCAAACTTAACTCAAGAGCAAATCCGTACCGCACGAGACCGTGCTGATAAATGGATTCAAGCGCAGTAAACTAGTTTAGATCACCTGATTTATTTAAAAAAACCGACTGTTGAGAGTCGGTTTTTTATTAATAAAGGAATAAAATTGAAAATTTTAACTTGGAACTGTAATGGTGCTTTCAGAAAGAAAATTGAATTATTAAAAGAGATTGATGCAGACATATACATAATTCAAGAATGTGAAAGTGAAGAAAAGTCTCAAGGAACTTATGATAGTTGGCTACCTAATCGAATATGGAAAGGCCATAATAAAAACAAAGGATTAGGAGTTTTTGCTAAAGAGCAATTTAAATTAGAACAGTTATATTGGGAAGATTCTAACCTAGAACTATTCTTACCACTTAAAATCAATGATGACTTTCAATTGTTAGCTGTTTGGACAAAATATGCTAACTCTCCAACATTCCAATACATCGGACAACTATGGAAATATTTACAATTACATAATACAGCTATTGCAACAAAAGCAACTATTATTTGTGGAGATTTAAATAGCAACGCTCAATGGGATGTATGGGATCGTTGGTGGAATCACAGTGATGTGGTCAATCAGCTAAAAACAATGAATATCCATAGTCTTTACCATGAACTAACAAATGAAGAACAAGGCAAGGAAAAGAATTCAACTTTTTTTTATGAATCGAAACCAAGAAAAAAATTATCATATCGATTATTTATTTAGTCATACTAGTTTATTCTCTGGAAGAAACTCACATTTTAAAATTTTTGATAAAGATGAATGGCTTCAATATAGTGACCACTTACCAATATTATTCGATCTTAATACTTGAACTAATTTATCTTATTTAAACAATTTTCTATTCTATCTTAAAATAACATATTAAAATCCCACTCAATCTGAGCTGATCTAAAATATATATGTCTACTCCATTATTATGGCTTAATCAAGGCAGCCTTGTGCTTGCAAGCAATAACAAAGGTAAAATTGCTGAATTTGATCATCTATTTCAACAACTCAATCTACCCGTCGAAATCATTCCTCAAGGTAAACTCAATATCGAAGATGCGATTGAAGATGGTTTAAGCTTTGTTGAAAATGCAATTATTAAAGCTCGCCATGCATCTAAACTTTCAGGCAAACCTGCTATTGCAGATGACTCGGGTTTATGTGTGCCAATCTTAGGGGGAGCACCAGGCATTTACTCAGCGCGATATGCTGGCGAACATGGTAACGATGCTGCCAACAACCAAAAACTTTTAGCTAACCTCGCACCTTTCCGAAACGACGGCGAAGTGATTGAAGGCATGTTTGTTTGCGTACTTGCATTGGTCACCCATGCCGAAGACCCTCTACCACAAATCTTTCAAGGTATTTGGAAAGGTGAAATTTTAGAAACTGCTCGCGGAGAAAATGGATTTGGTTATGATCCCCTCTTTTGGGTAGCTGAACGAAACTGTTCAAGTGCTGAACTCAGCAAAGAAGAAAAAAGTAAAATCAGTCATCGTGGCAAAGCGATGCAGCTCTTCAAAGCTAGCTTAATATAAATCGCACTGCGTGCTCTAGTTAATAAAAACTAGAGCACTTTTAGATAAAATAAAAATCAAATACGCTGAATTTAGAATAACAAAAACCTTGTGTTAAACCTTGATTACAAACTAAAAAGTAAAATTACCTATTCAACTATTTAAAGCTATTTATCCCTCTGTCGCAAAATTGCAATATAAGTGTCACATATTTGTCATGCCAAGCTGTTGAGATATATACAAAGTTTGTATAGGAATAAAATTATGGCTGGTTTATCAATTTGGCACGTACTCATTTTCGCAATCGTAGTTATTTTACTTTTCGGTACATCAAAGCTTAAAAACTTAGGTAAAGATGTCGGTGGTGCAGTTAAAGATTTCAAAAAATCAATGAAAGATGACGAAGCGGCAGCATCTCTAAATGAACCCCGTACGATTGATGCGCAAGTAAAAAATACTGAAAGCTCAATCAAAAGTTAAGCGAGCAACAATATGTTAGATGTTGGAATGTCCGAACTTTTGGTGTTCGGCATTATTGCTTTACTTGTGCTTGGACCAGATAAATTACCTCAAGCAGCTCGCTTTGTCGGGAAATGGTATGGCAAAGTGAAGCGCCTTGTAAGTAATGTGCAAAACGATATTGATCGTGAATTACGCCTATCTGAATTACGCGAGCAGATGCAGCAAGAAATGCAACGTATTGCTGAACTAGAACAAAAAATGCAAGCTCAAATGTCTGAGCTCGAACAACAAAAACGAGAAATGTTTGTTCAACCAAGCAAACAAGAACAAACAACAGATAACATTAGTTATCCTACTTATCACTATGTGAAAGAGCATTCTTCATTTGTATATGTGGAAAAAAATATTCAAAAGGCTCAGACCACTATTTATCCTGCACCAGATCATCAACCTGAATTTAAGGTGGCCGTATGAGTACATCCTCTCATTCTCAGTTACCTGCTCAATCGATTGAAGAATCAAAGCAAAAGATTGAACTTGAAGAAATGCCGATTACTAAGCATTTAATGATCTTGCGTCAGCATTTATTCAAGATCGTTGGAATTTTATTACTCTTATTCTTTTGTTTATTACCATTTGCAAATCGTACCTATCAGTTACTTTCTGAACCTTTGCGAGCTCAGCTTCCTGTTAGCTCATCAATGATCGCAACAGATGTGACTGCAACATTTATGGCACCCTTTAAGCTGAACTTTTTTGTTGCACTGATGTTAGCAATGCCTTTTATAATTTATCAGATTTGGGCATTTGCTAAACCTGCATTATATGAACGCGAAAAAACACTTGCTCTTCCGTTATTACTAAGCAGTATTTTTCTATTTTATGCAGGAATTGCCTTTGCATATTTTGTTGCATTACCTTCGATTTTACATTTTTTCATCAGTGTTTCACCTGAAACTGTAGCGCCAATGACAGATATCAATAGCTATCTAGCGTTCTGTTTAAAGCTATTTCTCGTATTCGGTTTAACCTTTGAGATTCCAGTGATTACATTACTTCTGATTCTGATTGGAGTCGTGAGTACACAAAGTCTGATTGAGAAACGAAGATTTATCATTGTTGGCTGTTTTTTCGTAGCAATGTTTGTTACACCGCCTGATGCTATTTCTATGATCATGTTAGCCGTTCCGATGTGGTTATTGTTTGAGATTGGATTATTTTTTGGCAAGATTATCGAAAAAAGAAAAACAGCTTGATTACTTAGTTCTTATTACTACAAACAGGCTTCTCGCCTGTTTTTTTAATTTTATTACTTTAATTTTTAATTGATTTTTCACAAAGCTGTCACACAAGTGTCAAGGCTTCGTCACATTTAAACATTAAGTTTATTGGGGGAAAACTTTTAGAACAACTGTTATATTTTTTAGGAAAAATTACATGACCGAGCTATCGCCATATCATGAAGATCAAGAGTTGGATAACAACACATCGGATAATATTCATTTCCGTGACATTTTAGAACAGCACATTAGCCGCCGTAGTCTCATCACTAAAACTGCGAGTGGTGCTGTTGCATTAACTTTAGCATCGACATTAACTGGCTGTAACGACGACGATAATAACTCGAGCAATAATGGTGGAACACCGCCAACACCTGTTGATCCAAATAAAAAACCAGAAAAATTAAACTTCTCTCCTGTTGCTAAAAATATAAATGACATCGTAACAGTGCCTGAAGGTTATGAAGCAACTGTACTTTATGCTTTAGGGGATTCAATCAATCCTGCTTACGGTGCGTGGGATGATAACAATATTCCTTCAGGTTTAAGTTTTGAATATCGTTCTGGTGATTGCCATGATGGTATGACATTCTTTGGTTTAAATAGCTCAACTCAACGTTACGATGCCAATGTATCTGAACGTGGTTTATTAGTTATGAACCATGAATATATCAATCCAACCTTCCTTCATCCTAAGGGACCAACGAAAGTTGATGGTCGTCGACCTGAAGATGAAGTCATTCGTGAAGTGAATGCTCACGGTGTTTCTGTGATCGAAATCAAAAAAGATAAAACGACAAATAAAGTAGAAGTGGTTAAAAACTCTGTATTTAACCGCCGTATTACAGGTTCTACAGTGATGGATTTTGCTGGTGCTGCTGCAGGTTCAACCCTTCTAGCTACTGCCTACTCTCCAGCAGCTCGTCAAACTCGTGGTACACATAATAACTGCGGTAATGGTTATACACCTTGGGGAACTTACCTGACGACTGAAGAAAACTTTATTGGTTACTTTGCTCGTAGTGCGACAGATGACACCTTGCGTCGTCCAGAAGAAATCATTGCGCTTAAACGCTATGGTTTAAAAGCAGGTTCAAGCTCTCGTTATGGCTGGGAAACAGTAAAAGCTGGTGTACTTTCACAAGATCTTTATGATCGCTGGAATGCAGATGTAAAAGCTGAAATAGCGGGTAATGATTACCGTAATGCACCAAATACATTTGGTTGGATGGTAGAAATTGACCCATTTGATGGTCGTCAAAATCCGGTTAAACGTACATCTTTAGGTCGTTTTGCTCATGAGGATTGCCGTACTAGCCGTGTAATTGCAGGAGAAAATCTTGCTTTTTATATGGGTGACGACTCTCGTGGAGAATATATCTACAAGTTTGTATCTGATGCAAAATGGGATCCAAAAGATATCAATGGTGGCTATGCTGCTGGTGATAAATACATGAATGCAGGTAAACTTTATGTTGCCAAATTCAATAATGACGGTACGGGTCAATGGATTGAGTTAGCCTTTGGTAAAAATGGTTTGAACCAAAGCAATTCAGTCTATCCATTTAGCTCACAAGCTGATGTTGTGACTTTTGCTCGTTTAGCAGCTGATGCAGTTGGCGCAACAAAAATGGATCGTCCAGAGTGGTGTGCGGTTAACCCAGAAAATGGTGAAGTCTACGTTACATTAACCAACAACTCGAACCGCGGTACTAGCTATCCAACTGATGCAGCAAATCCACGTAATTATGAAGACAAATATGCTGGTACAAAAACCAATAAAGGTAATGTAAACGGTCATATTATTCGCTTGCGTGAAACAGCTGATAAAACAACTGCTGAAAGCTTCAACTGGGATATCTATCTATTTGGTGCTGAGGCATCTGGAGCTGCAAACATCAACCTTTCAGGTTTGACAGATAATAATGATCTTTCAAGCCCTGATGGTATGTGGTTTGACCCACGTGGTGTACTTTGGATTCAAACAGATGACGGCGCGTATACTGATGTAACGAACTGTATGATGCTTGCTGCACTTCCAGGTCAAGTTGGAGATGGAGCAAAAGCAACGACTTCAAATGGTACTGAAACCTTAGTTGGTAAGAAAGTAACAGATGAAACCCTGCGTCGCTTCCTTGTAGGACCTAAAGATTGTGAAATTACAGGTGTAACAATGACACCTGATTACAAAGCAATCTTTATTAATGTTCAGCATCCAGGTGAAGACTCTGCAGACTATGCATCTCCTTCAAGTAACTGGCCAGCAACCCAAACGAACCCAAGCAACAAAACTGCACGTCCACGTTCAGCGACGGTTGTGATCACTCGTAAAGATGGTGGTGTGATTGCAGGCTAAACCCTAAAATCACACCAAAAGAGCCTATCGACCATGATAGGCTCTTTTTTATTTTACTAATGAAATAGTTAATTCGATGAATTTTCCTTGCTGTTCACCTTGTTGTGTTTTTTCAATCCATTGCCATTGATCAGTCGTCATTCTTAAAAAATTGGAACATCGTGTGCCATATATCGGACTTTGAATAAAAGTCGAAGAAAGTAACTCTTCCATTTCTTTACTAATCCCCGTGTCGGGTAATAGATCTGGAATAATTTTCCGCTCATCTTCCAAAATATCCCATGCAGCATAATTTAGATCATGTTCGGGAATTTGAGTCTGCTGTAACATCGGCAAGAACTCTTGGGTAAACCGCTTACGCAGATGCTTCGTTTTCTCCCAGTCCTCTGACATTAGACCGTTTGAAACGACATATACACCATTTGCCAAAACCTGAGGTGCTTCTCCCCGATTACTCATGTAAACAGCTTGTTCTCGATCCCCTACAAATAGGTTAAATCCTGCATAATCCTGTTGTTTGCCTTCCAATTGTTGAGCAAAACGTATAGGTGCTAAATCACTTTCTAAAAAATCTTGAATGAGTTTGCCACGTGAAGTTTCGTAATGATTTTGATCTCGTCCATTACGAAAATTAGTCACAATCGCCCAGCGACCTGAAGCTGTGACCCCCATCCATGTTCCGCCCGATTGCAAATCTTTGCCTGCAATGATCGAACTATGCTCCCATGAATGCAGCATTGCGCTTGGTCGATGGTAAAATTCATCACGATTTGAAAGTAAACAAAGTGGCATGTCTTCAAGTACATGCCATGCAAAAGCAACAATACACATTATTTTGTTCTCACATCTTTACACATTGAATGTACAACATTTTTCAGATCATTCCGCTACAATCTGCTCAAAACTTAATTTCAAATTCAAAATTGAGGAACAGCAATGCTGACCTATCCAAATATAGATCCAGTTGCATTGAGTTTAGGACCTGTCAAAGTACATTGGTATGGACTTATGTATTTATTGGCATTTCTTTTTGCATGGGGACTCGCCTCCTATCGTGCCAAACAACGTGATGGCTGGACAGGAGATATGATTTCCGACCTTGTGTTCTACGGTGCATTAGGTGTAGTGCTCGGCGGACGCGTCGGTTACGTCTTATTTTATGAGTTTGGGAAATTTCTGGAAAATCCACTTTGGTTATTCCAAGTGTGGACAGGCGGTATGAGTTTCCATGGTGGTTTCCTTGGTGTCATTATTGCAATGTTATTTTGGTGTAAAAAATATCAAAAGACTTGGTTCGAGACTTTAGACTTTATCGCTCCATGCGTACCGACAGGCTTGATGTTTGGTCGTTTTGGGAATTTTATTGGTGGTGAACTTTATGGTCGCCAAGTTCAAGATCCGAACTATGCATTTGGTATGATTTTCCCAACTGACCCTTTAGGTTTGGTTCGTCATCCATCGCAAATCTATCAAGCAATCTGTGAAGGTCTGATTCTATTTATCGTCTTATGGTGGTTTAGCTCTAAACCACGCCCTCGCATGGCAGTATCTGCTTTATTCTTGGTTGGTTATGGAGTCGCTCGTTTCTTTATGGAATTCTTCCGTCAACCCGATGCAGACCAAGGTTTTATCTTATTCGGCTGGATGACCAAAGGACAGATTCTCAGCTTCCCAATGATCATCATTGGACTCTGGATGATTTGGTATGCCTACCGTAAAAATATCTATGATTGGCAGCTTAAAAAATAATTAAAGGGAGCAAATGCTCACTACTGTCCCATAGTTTGCTTTAAATAAAAAAACCTGAGTCTAAATAGTTAAAATATGAGTGCAAACAAACACTTTAACTATAAAGGACTCA
>NZ_JAKTID010000019.1:0-11851 GCF_027854795.1 Acinetobacter sp. AOR34_HL
TCTGAGCAACAACTTTCATCTGGCAGCATCCACCATTGCTGCAATTTATAAAGACCGCTGGAAGATTGAGTTATTCTTTAAAGCCATCAAGCAGAATTTAAAACTGAAGTCATTTCTAGGTCGAAGCCGCAATGCGATACAAACGCAAATATGGATTGCATTAATTGCCTATTTGCTGGTGAACTTCGCTAAACACATGGCACAAGAAGGATGGAGTGTTCAGCGTTTACTGAGAATTATTCAGGTCAATTTATTTGAAAGGAAACTTTTAAGGTCACTCTTTGTGCCTGATAAAAAATGGCGAAAACAAGAAGAACCTCAATTGAGGTTCTTCTTGTGATATTTGTGGGACAGCAGTGAGCCTTAGCTTCCTTTTAAATTTGATAAAAATCTTAGAGCATAAAGTGGATTTGCATTTCCCCGACGAGGAAACCGAGCACAGCACCGACGATAATCAATGACCATTCATCTTCTTTGAATGCTGGACGTAACATACCTTCAAATTCTTCAGGGCTGAGGCGTTGCATACGATCAACTAAGGTATTACGAACATTCATTGCATCTTCAGCATAAGATTCAACATAACGCATCGTATCTGGCAGCTGTTTTAAAATACGCTCAGCAACTTCAGCTTTCAGGCTTTGATACTTCTCGCCGCCAATCGCGTACACCACCAATGGGCGAACAATACCTGCCTGTAAATCAATTTCTTGTTTTACATGGCGGCTGACCAGTTCAATTACCTTGTCTGAGTGAGTCCCTGAAAAAAGCTCTTCCATCATGTTACGAGAGGTGAGTAACTGTTTCGAGATTAATGCAGCGTAGTCCGCAGCCACTTCATTTTGACGTTTAATGAATAGTCCTTGCCATGTGTAACCCATGATTTTTTTCGGGTACAAAGGTCTAAACATCATTTGTAATGCGATCCAGTCACTAAAGAAACCGACAAAACCACCAAACATTGGAAGCATCCAAGGATATTTTCCTTGTGTCACAATCCAACAAAGCATTTGTACGACACCAATCGCGAATCCAAAAATAAAGCCGACATTACTAAAAAATTTAAATTCTTGTTTGCCGACTTTTTTAAAGATTTCATTGAGGAGGCGTTTATCTTTGAGTAGGTTGTTGACCACCATGTGCTTGATATCGAAGTACTTAGACACATCACGCTGTACTTCACTCATGATATGTTCAACGATTTCAGGTGCTTTGGTTTGGACACGTTTGATCAGTTTTTGACGAGCAAACTCTGGCATCCCTTCCCATAAACCAGGTTGGTATTGCTGAGCAACTTCACGAGTGATGTCTTCAGCGGCTGCCATGAGCGGTTTTTCAATTTCTTTTGCGATGCGTTTCGGATCGAGTCGTGCAAATATTTCTTCAGGTTTGATCAGTTTTGAGGTCATCAATTCAACGGCAGTGGTTGCCATTTTTTCAGCTTTGCGAGGAACGATACCTTGCCAGCCAATAGGAAGACCAAATAATCTTAACCCCTTAAACTCAAGTGGTGAGAACATCATTTGAATCGCAATCACTTTTGTTACATAGCCAATAATGCCACTAATAAAAGGGATTGAAATATATAACCAGAAATTCTGTTGAAAATCTGCAATCATTTCTTGAAACATTATTGTATTGGTCCTTCAAGTCCTAATTGTTGCCTTATGACAAGACAAGCCATAGATGATAATGAAATGTTTTAGGACATTGGTGGTACACCAATATCTTTAGATTCTTTTAATTTTTCCTTTTATCAAGGACATCGCATTCACATAAAAAGGAAACGATGAGATCTATTGAATACCTTTCCATGGTAATGCTTTTTTCAGTTCATCATCTTAGCACCAATTTTTGCTTTGTGTTGAGCAGAATTGGCAAGAATTGTTGATTTAACTCTCTAAAATAGGCAAAAAGTTGTGAAATTTTAGTTTAAATTTCAGCAGTGATTAGCAAGTAAAGCTAAAAAATAAGATAGATGATGAATTGCGATGCGCCAAAGCGTGAAAAATGTTAGAATGTGGCGCTTAATTCATTTGCCTTTATGATTATCCCATGACGACCAATACTCAAATTACTGAAGATCGTATCCTTATTTTGGATTTCGGCTCTCAATATAGCCAGCTGATTGCACGTCGTGTACGTGAAGCGGGTGTCTATTCTGAAATGTATGCATTTGACATGTCTGAAGAAGATATTCGTGCATTTAATCCAAACGGGATTATTTTGTCAGGTGGCCCTGAGAGTGTACATGAAGAGGGTAGCCCACGAGCACCTCAAATCGTGTTTGAATTAGGCGTGCCAGTTTTGGGTATTTGTTATGGTTTACAAACCATGTCGGAACAACTTGGTGGAAAGGTAGAGCCAGGTACAGTTCACGAATTTGGTTATGCAGAAGTTGATATCTTGGTACGTGACCAGTTAATTGGTAACTTGCAAGATCGTGAGAACCAGCTGCATGTTTGGATGAGTCATGGTGATAAAGTAAGCGCGATTCCTGAAGGTTTCCAAGTTACTGCAAGCACACCAAGCTGTCCTTTTGCTGCTGTAAGTGATGAAACACGTCGTTTCTATGGCGTTCAATTCCACCCTGAAGTGACTCACACTGCGAAAGGTGAAGAGTTACTTTCTAACTTTGTTCATAAAATTTGTGGTTGTCGTGGTCTTTGGACACCTGAGCACATCATTGATTTACGTGTAGAACAATTACGTAAACAAATCGGCGATGAAAAAGTTCTTTTAGGTTTGTCAGGTGGTGTTGATTCATCTGTAGTCGCAGCATTGTTGCATAAAGCGATTGGCGATCAGTTAACGTGTGTATTTGTAGATAATGGTTTACTTCGTTTAAACGAAGGTGATCAAGTTATGCAGATGTTCGCAGAGAACATGGGTATTCGTGTGATCCGTGCAGATGCAGAAGAGCGTTTCTTGACTGCGTTAGCGGGTGAAGTTGATCCTGAGAAAAAACGTAAAATCATTGGTCGTGAGTTTATCGAAGTATTCGCAGAAGAAGCTCGTAAACTTGATGGCGTAAAATTCTTGGCACAAGGTACGATTTATCCTGACGTAATCGAATCTGCTGCAAGCAAACAAGGTAAAGCACACGTCATCAAATCTCATCACAACGTAGGTGGTTTACCAGAAGATTTAGCTTTTGATCTTGTTGAGCCATTACGTGACTTATTCAAAGATGAAGTACGTAAATTAGGTACAACTTTAGGTTTACCTCATAGCATGATTTATCGTCATCCATTCCCAGGTCCAGGTTTGGGCGTGCGTATTTTGGGTGAAGTGAAAAAAGAATATGCAGATATTCTACGTCTTGCTGATGACATCTTTATGCAAGAACTTCGTGCGAATGGTTGGTATGACAAAACTGCTCAAGCATTTGCGGTATTCCAACCTGTGAAATCAGTGGGTGTTGTGGGTGACGGTCGCCGTTATGCATGGGTGATTGCACTTCGTGCGGTTGAGACTGTTGACTTTATGACAGCGCGTTTCGCTCACTTGCCATATGAGTTGGTTGATAAAATCTCTACGCGTATCATGAATGAAATCAAAGATGTTTCACGTGTAGTTTATGACGTGTCATCCAAGCCACCAGCAACGATTGAGTGGGAATAATTTTTCCACATTGTTGTTAATGAAAAGGACGCGTAAGCGTCCTTTTTTGTATAATTTTAAAAATAAAGAAGATATGAGAGTTGCTATGTATACCCATTATGATTTGATGAAACCATTAGTTCACGTGTTGCAAAATAGGAAAGATCAAATTTCTAATCAGGAAGCATTAGAGCAAATTGTTTCTTACCTAGGACTTAATGATGAACAGAAAAATATAAGAATGGAAAATGGAAAGAATCTCATATGATATAGATTAGGGTGGGCTAAAACATATTTGAAAAAAGCAGGTTTACTAGAAACAATTGATAATAAATATTTCAGGTTAACTAGTTTGGGGAAATCTTTAAATCTAGAAAAAATAGAGAGTTTTAGTAGTAAATTTCTATCTCAATATGAAGGATTTAATGAATTTCGTAATTATGGTAAGAAGAGTAATCCCTCAACACAGAATTTTTTAGAAGATGATAATGATTCTACACCAGAAGAAATTATAAATATTGAATTTAATAAATTAAATCAATCAATTAAAGATGATTTAATTGAAAAAATAAAACTAAATTCACCACAGTTTTTTGAAAGACTGGTGGTTGATTTATTGGTTGCTATGGGGTACGGAGGCTCACATCAAGATGCGGCTCAAGCAATTGGAAAAACAAGTGATGGTGGTATTGATGGTGTAATTAGTGAAGATCGTTTGGGATTAGATAAGATTTATATTCAAGCTAAGCGCTGGGAAAATACGGTGGGTCGTCCTGATATTCAACAGTTCAAAGGTGCATTAGCTGATCAGGTCGCTAAGAAAGGCGTGTTCATCACGACTTCGAATTTTAGCAAGGAAGCAGTTGAATCGGCTAAGAAATCAGGAATTGTATTGATTGATGGTAATAAGCTAACTTCATTAATGATTGAATTCGGATTAGGTGTTCAAATAGAACGAAGTTTTCATCTATATAAAATAGATCAAGATCGCTTTGATGAAGATAATTTTTAAGAGCTATTTATTTGCATATGTATACCCAAATAAATATTGTCCCAAAGATAACACTCAGCGTATTACCAAAACACTATATTGATTCATGCTTGAATTGCTTAGATCATCAGAACAACTCATTGCAACAGCATAGGTAAAAGAGAGCGACATCATGAGTAATAATAACGATTACGACATTTCTGATTCAAAAGACTGTGAAACTTATATTAATCAGTTTATTCAAGATTTTACGATCCGTTCAGCAGAGATTGGAAAAGGGACAACGATTAAACGTGCATTGCCAAGCCGCCAAAAACGTTTAGTGGGCGCTTGGTGCTTTCTAGATCATGCAGGGCCAGTCAGCTTTCCAGCTGGAGATGGGTTAGATGTTGGACCACATCCTCATATTGGTTTGCAAACCTTTACATGGATGATTGAAGGCACCATGATGCATACCGATAGCTTGGGTTCAAAACAGCTTATTCGTCCAAAACAAGTAAACTTAATGACAGCTGGACGTGGTATTTCTCATACAGAGGTCGCGCCTGATACTGAAACTCAAATGCATGCTGCACAGTTGTGGATTGCTCTTCCTGATAACAAGCGCAATATGGAGCCTAACTTTGAGCATTACCCAGAACTTCCTGTTGTGGTTAAAGATCAAGTTGAATTTACAGTTTTAGTCGGTGACTTCCTCAATACTCTTTCTCCAGTTCAAGTACATACACCTTTAGTTGGTGTTGATCTAACAGCTCAAGCGGATACTAAAACGCGTATACCACTTAATCCAGCATTTGAATATGCTTTCATGGCGCTTGATGGCAAAGCTCGTGTGAACGGACATGAATTAACTGCTGATAATATGGTGGTTTTAGAAACAGGTTTGACGGAAATCGAAGTTGAAATCAAATCTGGTAATCGAGTGCTTCTCATTGGCGGTGAACCTTTTGAATCACCTATTTTGTTGTGGTGGAACTTCGTAGGACGCACGATGGAAGACTTGCAGCAAGCACGTGAAGACTGGATTAACCATGATGCACGCTTTGGTGAGATTCCAGATTATCAAGGCAAACGCTTGGAAGCACCAACGCTACCTGATCAAATGAGGGCTTCAAAATGAGTGTTATCGCAAGTGCAAAAGTTCTAACTTTACCTGAACCGTGGAAAGGGGAAGTGACTAGTGGAACGCATCAATTTTTGACAGATAAGCCTGAATCTTTCGGTGGACATGACACAGGTCCCGCACCATATGATTTTCTTACAGCTAGCCTAGCATCATGTACCATGATTACATTGCGCATGTATGCTCAACGTAAAGAAATAGCCTTAGGTGAGTTTACGGTTGAGGTGGATTTTCATACTAATCGGGAACAACAGGAGCGAATTGAACGTCGTGTCACCTTTAAGCAACCTGTTTCACCAGAGCTAAAAGAAAAACTTCTCAATGTCTGTAGCAAAACACCTGTCACTAAAACTTTGTTACGCAGTTTAGACATTCAGACCGTGATTCTTTAAGGCTTTAGTGCTATTGTGCTTGGGCAAAACATAATTCTAAACGCAACTGTTAGAGGGATAAAAAACAACAGTTGCGTAGCACAAGCAGGCACACAAAATGATTACCTTACATTATCTGCAATGCTCACGTTCATTTCGAATACTGTGGGCATTAGAGGAGCTTGGTGTGGACTACCAAGTAGAGTTTTATCAAAGGTCAGCCAGTTACGCAGCACCAGAAATCCTTAAAAACATACATCCTCTCGGCAAAGCACCTATCTTGGTAGATGATGGCGATGTGATTGTTGAATCGGCAGTGATTTTGGATTATTTGCAGCAACAATATGATCGACTTCAGCAGTTCAAACCCCAACAAGCGAAAGATCAAAGACAATATGACTATTGGATGCATTATGCGGAAGGGTCTTTGATGCCGCTTTTGGTGATGACTTTAGTCATGAACAATGTCAGTAAGCATGTACCGTGGGTGATTCGTCCAATTGCTGAGAAAATCACAGATGGCGTAAAAGGTGGTTTTATTCGTCCTCGTGTAAAAGAACATATTCTGTATTTAGAGCAATATCTGTCTGAGCATGATTATTTTGCAGGTGAGTTTTCATTTGCTGATATTCAAATGGCGTTCCCATTGATTGCGTTACAAAAACGTCTACATGGAAAATATCCAAATATTCAAGCCTTTGTACAGCGAATACAAGAGCGCGCGGCATTTCAACGTGCTGAACAGAAAAGTTTAGAATCTGAGTGCGGCTAGTTCAAATCATCTTGCTTTAAATAAAAAAGGAACGATCAAGCGTTCCTTTTTTATTTGATATTTTGCCGATCAACGTTTGATGACAATCGAATCAATACCACTATTTTGAAGTGTTTGTTGTGCTGCTAAAGCGGCATCTTGGCTATCGTATGGTCCTGAAAAAACACGATACCATGTTTGACCATTTTCAACAGTTTTGACTACATCTGCCGATAAACCATTCAAAATAATTTCGGCACGTCGTGCATCGGCACTATCAGGATCGGGATAGCTTCGCACTTGTAAAATATAAGTGGCTTGAGCAGGAGCTGTTTGCTCACTTGGCGTAATTCCTCCTGACGCATCAGCGTTTGTCGTCTCTGCGGCTGGTGATTCAATAATCACGACATTACCTTGCTGTTTGGTTTCAGGAACAGCTTGTTCAGGAATTGGAGTGACTTGTTGTTGAGGGAGCAGATCATAGAAGCGATAGTCTTTGTTGGTATCTTCTTCTTGATAATGTTCTGATGTCACCTGATTTTTAGCAGGTACAGGTTGCCATGGTTTCCATAGCATCAACATAACCGCAACACATAGAATCGCCAAAATGGCTACAAGCATACCGAGCCACTTAGGTATGAGTGGTTTTTTGGGTTTATTTGGTCGTTCAGATACACCACGTTGCGTTTTTCCAAACACCTGAAATTCCTCTTGATCCTATTATGTTATTTGTAACGTGAATCATTGAATAAACAAAGCATTATGTTCAAAAATAATGCGTTATTCACCTTATTATTTATCAGATAAAACCTAAGATAGTGTTTTTTTCTGTAAAGTGAATATGAATCTCTCATTTCTTAAACTTAAACGATATAAATAATAAAGCAAGCAAAGCGAACTTTGCTTGCATCTATTAACTATAACGTTGTTTAGATTACATTGAGTCTGGTGCAGATACGCCTAATAACTCTAAACCATTACGTAACACTTGCTGTACATTCGTTGAGAGCAGTAAGCGTGCTTGAGACAATGAGGTATTTGTTTCATCTACAAATTTCACACCATCTTGTGCATACCAACCATGGAATAGTGCAGCCAAATCTTTGAGATAGTTACCAATTTGATGTGGTTCGCAAACATTTGCAGCTCGTACAACAATTTCAGGATAAGCTGCTAATTTTGCAAGGATTTCTGTTTCTGTCTCTAAGGTTAATAGATCAGCAAACTGTCGTGCATTCGTAGCGTCAAATACAATGCCTTTTTCTTTAGCACGATTGACAATACTGTTTACACGCGCATGCGCATATTGGATGTAATACACCGCATTGTCTTTGCTTTGCGAAACTGCGAGGTCTAAGTCAAAATCAATATGTTGCTCAGATTTACGCATCACGTAATAGAAGCGTGCCGCATCATTACCAACTTCTTTACGTAGATCACGCAATGTGACGAACTGACCTGAACGAGATGACATTTGTACCATCTCACCGCCACGCCACAAACTCACGAACTGAACTAAAAGTACAGTCAATTTCTTCGAGTCATAGCCCATCGCGTCAATTGCTGCTTTAACACGTGAGATATAACCATGATGGTCTGAACCCCAAATATCAATTAAGTCAGTATAACCACGTTGTAATTTATTCAAATGATAAGCAATGTCGGATGCAAAATAAGTGGTTTGACCGTTACGACGTTTCACAACACGATCTTTTTCATCACCAAATTCAGTTGATTTAAACCAGATATTGCCATCTTTTTCGTATAGGAAACCACGCTGATCAAGCGTTGCAAGTGCTTCATCAATTTTATCAGCCAATGATGCTTCACTAAACCATTGATCAAAGGTAACACCAAAGTCTGCGAGGTCGTCTTTAATATCATCTAAAATGGCATGCAAAGCCGCTTGGTGGAAAACGCGATAGCCTTCACCTAAATGCTGTTGAGAATTCGCAATTAAACCATCAATATGCTTTTCTTTATCCCCAGAGAGCACAACTTTGTTGCCATCAGCGTCTAATTCTTCTGCATATTGAACGTCTTCTGGAACATCTTTGTAGATATCTGCAACTGGACGAACGTGTGCATCGCCATCTTTATCTATAATGCTTTGTGCGATTTCTTTCACGTAGTCGCCTTGGTAGGCATTCTTAGGGAAAACAAGAATTTGACCTGTTAACTCTAAATAGCGCAAATAAGTAGAAGTCGCCAAAATATCCATTTGACGACCAGCATCATTTACATAGTATTCGCGATCAACTTTAGCGCCTGTTGCTTCTAATAAGTTTGCAACAGTCATACCGTAAGCAGCGCCACGACCATGCCCAACATGTAGGCTAGAAGTAGGGTTCGCTGATACAAACTCAACTTGGATTTTTTTCGCAGCGTTCACTTGGCTACGACCATATTGATCTTTCTGTGCTTGAATTTGGTCGAGCACAGCAAAGCGTTGATCAGCATTTAAAAAGAAGTTAATGAATCCTGGACCAGCAATTTCTGCTTTACTAATATCAGCAACTTCTGGAAGTGCTGCTAGGATTTTTTCAGCAAGATCACGAGGTTTCATACCCGCAGCTTTTGATCCAATCATCGCAATATTCGAAGCAAAGTCACCGTGACTTCGGTCTTTGGTACGGGTTAAATGGCTCGTGTTTGTCCAATCTGAAGGAAGTATCCCTTGTTGTTGAAGGGATTGCACCGCATGATCAAGAGCTGATTGTATTGCCGTATTCATAGTTACCGAAATAAATGTCGCGGAAAAACGCTAAATATAGCAAATTTCGCTCCTGTTAGGGGAGACATTTGGCGGCTGAGTGAATAATTTTAGTTAAGTAATGACCTGTGTGAATGAAAGGTTCATTGAATCTCAGCTTTTAGTTTGATTGGTAATTTCTGATTTGAATGAATGTGGATTGGATCAAGTGTTCAAGAGTTTTATATTATTTAATTATGAAATGGTTGATAACATCAAAATTTATGTGCTTAAGATTTATTTATAACTATGAATTATCACAACATAATTATAATTGTATGAAAATATTATGAAATATCTCTTGTATGTCGCTATTGAATACTAAGCCTGAACTGTATCACTGTTTAAAATGTCATTTTTATACGAAATAGCCTTAAGCTATTAGACACCACGAGCATGAAGTGATCTTTAAGAGGCTTTTGTGCTCTAAGCTGGAAAATGAGATAGGCAATGACAACAGGAAATCCAAGTAAACACCCTCTTTATATCCCATATGCAGGTTATACCCTCCTAGAATTACCACTTTTAAATAAAGGTTCGGCGTTCACTCAAGAAGAACGAACCAACTTTAATTTGCACGGTTTACTTCCACATATTATTGAAACTATTGAAGAACAGAGTCAGCGTTCATATCAGCAATATTGTGCGTTTAGTGATGACATCAATAAGCATATCTATTTACGCAATATTCAAGACACCAATGAAACCTTGTTTTATCACCTCATCGAACATCATTTAGAAGAAATGATGCCGATTATTTATACACCAACTGTCGGGGAAGCATGTCAGCGTTTCTCAGATATTTACCGCCGTCATCGTGGTGTTTTTATCTCATATCCTGATCGTGAATTTATTGATGATATTTTACAAAATGTGAATAAAAACAATGTAAAAGTGATCGTGATTACCGATGGTGAGCGTATCTTGGGATTAGGCGACCAAGGAATTGGCGGGATGGGTATCCCGATTGGGAAGCTGTCTTTATACACTGCTTGTGGCGGAATTAGCCCAGCCTATACTTTGCCGATTACAATCGATGTCGGAACCAATAATCAGCAATTATTAAATGATCCGATTTATATGGGGTGGCGTCAGCCTCGTATCAATGGCGATGAGTATTATGAATTTATCGATCATGTGATCAATGCGGTTATACGACGTTGGCCAAAAGCTTTGATTCAGTTTGAAGATTTTGCTCAAAAGAATGCCATGCCGTTATTGCAAAAATACCGCGATAAGATTTGTTGTTTCAATGATGATATCCAAGGTACTGCAGCAGTTTCGGTTGGAAGTTTAATTGCAGCGAGTCGAGCAGCAGGAAAACAATTAAAAGATCAAACGATTGCCTTTCTGGGGGCAGGCTCAGCAGGTTGTGGTATTGCTGAACAAATCATAGCCCAAATGATGGCAGAAGGTTTGACGGATGCTGAAGCACGTGCACGCGTATATATGGTTGATCGTTTTGGTTTAATCACCGAAAATCAGCCGAACTTGTTAGATTTCCAGCGTAAGTTGGCGCAAAAGGCGGAAGTCATCGAGCAGTGGGCGAAAGTTGAAGATACTATTTCTTTATTAGATGTTGTGCAGAATGTCAAACCGACCGTATTGATTGGTGTCTCGGGGCAACCAGGCTTATTTACTGAAGAAATTATTCGTACCATGGCGGCACATTGCGAACGTCCCATAGTCATGCCTTTATCGAACCCAACTTCTCGCGTTGAAGCAGTACCTTCAGACATAATTGAGTGGACTGAAGGGCGTGCGTTGATTGCAACGGGTAGTCCATTTGCACCTGTGAATTATCATGGTCAACTATACAATATTGCTCAATGCAATAATTCTTATATCTTCCCAGGTATTGGTTTGGGTGTAGTCGCTTGTGCAGCTACCCGAATCACTGAAAATATGTTGATGGCTTCAAGTCGTGCATTGGCTGATTGCTCTCCTTTATTAGCAGATGCTAAAGCGGACTTATTACCTCCATTAGGTGAGATTCAGGCTGTGTCTAAAGTGATTGCTTTTGAGGTGGCGAAAGCTGCGATTCAAGATGGTGTTGCGGTAACGATCAGTGATGATTTATTGCAGCAAAAAATAGAAGAATCTTTCTGGCATCCTGAATATCGTCGATATAAACGAATCCCGTTTTAAATAAAAAGGAGCGTTACGCCACTACTGTCCCACAAATATCACAAGAAGAACCTCAATTGAGGTTCTTCTTGTTTTCGCCATTTTTTATCAGGCACAAAGAGTGACCTTAAAA
>NZ_JAKTID010000020.1:0-9373 GCF_027854795.1 Acinetobacter sp. AOR34_HL
CCATGAAAGACCACATCAAGCTAACAAAGGAAAGCCACCTCTAATGGCTGCTTAACCTCTACTTTTAACTTCGGTTATTTATGGGAGGATTACCGCATCTAATTTTAGGATCAATTGCGAGTAACTTAATTATCAGTGCAATCCTCGTCGTGATCGCATTATTTTTTATTGCACCTATTCAAACATCTATTGAGATTATTAAACTCATTCCTATATGGCTTTGGATTTTGGTGACTGTATTTTTAATATTAATTGAATACTTTATTTTTCATCTCAGCTATGGCTGGTATGCAAAGCAATCCCTAAAAGGACTTAAGAATAAAAAACATCTTAATTGAGATGTTTAGAACCAAGAATTAATTAGTTGCTGGGCTTATTAGGTGTCAGTTTAATCTTTTCTCAAATATAAAACATTCAATCTAATCGATCAAAATATAAATTTAAAGATATAAAAAACGCCCATTATTGGACGTTTTTTATATCAAATTTCATCAACTTAATAAGCTGATAAATACAACATATTAGGCTGGAGTATGATACATGAGATAGATTTCGTTCAGATTATCTGGAATTTCTTCTGCTAACTCATCCATCAATTGACCATTACGACGGAAAGACTCCATCTGAGGATCTTCTTCATCAATACCGCTGAAGACCATGATTGGTAAAGTTAAATCTACAAGTTGCTCTTCAAACTCAGGTGTAAACCAAGCATCCTCGTTCAAGAACATTGCATCAACGAAACCTACACTCCAATCACCTAAACTTGATTCAACGTCTGCTTCTTCGATTTCAAAAGGAAATTCGATTCCATTTTCGTTTGCCAAGTCTTGTCTTAGAGACTCTAACCATAACTTAACTTGTTCAACGATTTCGCTAGGAACTTTCTTTTGATTATTATCAAAAAGTTCTTCTAACCAACGATCAAACTTTGGACCTACGGCTATTGCACACAGAAAACCATGAGTCGCTGCAAAATCCAGACCGTATTCGTTTTGATCACCGTCAAGATAATTACTCAATAAGTCTAAATCTAACGTACTCATTCTTTATCCAAATTTTAAAAATATTTCGTCAACAGCATAACATTTTAAGAGTTAAAGTCTCAGAAATTTTGCTCAGTCTTCGTCGTCGAGATCATCGTCGTCGAAATCATAATCAAAATCTTTTAATTCTCGTTCTAAACGACGTTGAGCCAATAGATCATCAATCAAACGGCGCTTTTCTAATGATTCTTTGGCGCTGATTTTTCCTGATGACTCATCAAAACCAACATCATCATCGCCGTAGTTATCATCATCTAATTCAAAATCTGTAGAAGACACTAACACTACCTCTAACAATGAAAAATATAAATGGGTCTAGCCGCTATTTATCTTTCTTCAAATACCTTGTCAAGTTTTATTTAATTTTTTTGCTATAAATCGGTGATTTGTACTTTTTTTCAGCGCTTTTTTTGTGTATTTATAGATGGAGTGCAACAACAATGAAATATAATCACTTTCAATGGACTTGCTGCTTGAAAAAATAATACTCAACCCCATATCCAACAAACCACCGTGAAATCAAACCTATTTTTTTATTTAAGACAAACGGATCAAATCCAAAACATTCGACGTGAATTGTGCTATCATGCACGGTTTTTCACCGCCACAGATTCAACAAAGAGTAAGCAAAGATGAGCGATATGCATTCCCCTACTTCTCAAGTAGCGGCTCTGATTAGCCGAGGCAAAGAACAAGGTTACTTAACTTACGCTGAGGTTAACGATCATCTCCCGGACTCGATTACAGAAAGCGAACAGATTGAAGACATCATTCAGATGCTTCAAGACGTTGGTATTCCTGTGCATGAACGTGCGCCAGAAACTGACGATGCGATGTTTGGCGAATCGACTGAGGCTGCTGATGAAGTTGCAGAAGAAGAAGCTGCTGCAGTATTGGCTTCAGTTGAAAGTGAGCCTGGTCGTACGACTGACCCTGTTCGTATGTATATGCGCGAAATGGGTACAGTTGAACTTCTTACTCGCGAAGGCGAAATCAGTATTGCAAAACGTATCGAAGAAGGTATCCGTGATGTTTTACACTCGATCGCTTACTGGCCAAATGCTGTTGAAGTCGTTTTACAAGAATATAATGATTTTTTAACTGGCGAGCGTCGTCTTGCCGATATTCTTTCTGGCTATTTAGATCCAGAAACAGATGATGATATTCCAGAAGTACTGGAAGAAGAAGCTGTGCTTGAGGATGCTGAAACTCCAGCAGCACCAGCAAAAGATGTAAAACTCGACGATGATGATGAAGATGAAGAGTCTGAAGGTGATGATGATTCTGAAGGTGATTCAGGTCCTGATCCAGAAGTCGCAAAAGTTCGTTTTACAGAATTAGAATCTGCTTGGAATGACACAAAAGCGATTATTGAAAAACACGGTCGTAGCAGTGAAGAAGCGAAAGCAGCGCTTGAATCTCTAGCAGCTGTGTTCATGATGTTCAAATTTACTCCACGTTTATTTGACATTATTTCAGAAATGATTCGTGGCACACATGATCAAATTCGTGCAAATGAACGTGAGATCATGCGTTATGCTGTACGTCGTGGTCGTATGGATCGCAATCAGTTCCGTACAACGTTCCCAGAGCAAGAATCAAATCCAGCTTGGTTAGACGAACAAATTGCTAAGGCACCTGCTGAAATCAAACCACACCTTGAAAAAGTTCGCCCAGATGTACTTGCATTCCAACAAAAGATTGCTGACATCGAAAAAGAACTAGATCTAAACGTTAAAGAAATTAAAGATATTTCTAAACGTATGGCCGTAGGTGAAGCAAAAGCCCGTCGTGCTAAAAAAGAAATGGTTGAAGCCAACTTACGTTTGGTAATTTCGATTGCGAAAAAATACACGAACCGTGGCTTACAATTCCTTGATCTTATTCAAGAAGGTAACATCGGTTTGATGAAAGCCGTAGATAAGTTTGAATACCGTCGTGGTTATAAATTCTCGACTTACGCTACGTGGTGGATTCGTCAGGCAATTACTCGCTCTATTGCCGATCAAGCCCGTACTATTCGTATCCCAGTACACATGATTGAGACGATCAACAAGATCAACCGTGTATCTCGTCAACTTCTTCAAGAAATGGGTCGCGAACCAACACCTGAAGAATTAGGCGAACGTTTAGAAATGGACGAAGTTAAAGTTCGTAAAGTACTTAAAATCGCCAAAGAACCGATTTCGATGGAAACACCAATCGGTGATGATGAAGATTCGCATCTTGGTGACTTCATTGAGGATTCAAACATCACTTCACCAGTGGATGCTGCGACCTCTGAAGGCTTAAAAGAAGCGACTCGTGAAGTACTTGAAAACTTAACTGAACGTGAAGCAAAAGTTTTGAAGATGCGTTTTGGTATCGATATGCCAACTGACCATACTTTAGAAGAAGTAGGTAAGCAGTTTGATGTAACGCGTGAGCGTATCCGTCAGATTGAAGCAAAAGCGTTACGTAAACTTCGCCACCCTTCTCGTTCTGAACACTTACGCTCATTCCTGGAAAACGACTAATATTGAGTGTGTTTTACTCAAAAATCAAAGCTCTAACAGTGCATTCTGTAGGCTTTGATTTAGGGGTTGAAGTCTAGTGCTTTGTCCCCATTATTGTATTAGATAATAAGCGCCTGCACTGATGCAGGCGTTTCAAATTAAGAGGTTGCTCATGTTAGACCGCACTCCTTCTCGTGAATTGCAAGAACATCTTTGGGTTTTCCCAATGGACTATCCAATCAAATTGATTGGTAATGCAGGGGATGAACTTCGAGTGGCTGTTGTTGATATTTTGCAGAAGCACTTCCCTGAGTTTGATGGTGAAACAGTTACTGTTCAAGCTTCTCGCACAGGTAAATATCATTCTTTAACTGCGCAATTACGCTTTGAAGAATTAGAACAAGTTCATGCACTATATGCTGATCTTGCTGCCTGTCCATTAATTAAGACAGCGCTATAATCAAGGAATCCAAAATACGAAAGTGTTTTGGATTTTTTATGTATGCAAATAAAACCTCTGATCAGTTAAACCATTCATAACACTTCTATATTATTCTTTCTTTTTCGATTTATGATTGCGAAATAGCTGATGAAAACGCAACGAATTTTACTATCATTATTTACAGTATTTATCCCATCTATCAGTGATGCGAAAATAGCAACTTTTTCATGGCAAAATGAACTGTGTGAATATAAAGGAGTTTATGAAACCAATAAATTCACAGTTAAACAATTAAATGACACGATTAAAATGATGCAATCACGTCATTCGACACAATTAAATAGTAAATCTTATGCCTTTCACCCAGATGACATTGCTAAGATCAATTTAATTGCAATTCAAGAAGAATACAAAACACAGAAGAACGCATTAAATAATCTACACCCCTTGCCTATTAAAGAATTTCAACAACTCAAAAATGATCTTATTCAAAATCTAGATCAGGAATACCAACATAATTATTTGACAGCTCTCGCATTTACACAGCCTACGAAGTTACTCACTTCGACTTTTGCACCACAATGTTTAAACCAAGCCAAGGCTTTAAATGCACAAGATAAGCTATCACTGATTAACAATGCCAAACTTTCTCTGCAACGTGAAAATCAATTAGAGTTAAAATTAGGTAATGATCCACAATTTCTCATGAAACGCAGCAAAGATTTTGATATTAAATTAAAAAGCAAAAATGCAGTTCAATATGCCCAGATTCAACTTATTCGTGAATGGTCGAATTGCGCAAATCCACATGAAACGACAAACGATCAGTTAGAGCAGATTTTCCGCAAAAAAGTATTTATTCAATCAAAGGAAGTTTATTGTGACGAACCTTGATAAACCATCCTTAATCATTCGATGTTTTCAGGATCTACAAGATTACACGACACGATTTGAAGCGATGAAAGATTTTACAACTCATCGTGATGAAACAACACCTGATGAGCTTTGGCTACTCCAACATCAAGATGTTCTAACTCAAGGACAAGCAGGTAAACCAGAACATATTCTCATGCATACTCAACTTCCTGTTGTGCATACAGATCGTGGTGGTCAAGTGACATGGCATGGTAAAGGACAATTGGTTGCCTACTTCCTGTTTGATCTTAATCGTTTGAAATGGCATGTCAGAACTTTAGTTAGCTTCGCTGAACAAGCGATGATCGATTTACTCAAGAAATACGAAATCAATGCTTATGCCAAACCAGATGCCCCAGGAGTCTATGTTGATGGACGTAAGATAGGGTCTTTAGGTTTTAAAATTAGAAGAGGAAGGAGTTATCACGGGCTTGCGCTAAATATTGATTGTGATCTAAGTGGTTTTCAAACAATTAATCCTTGTGGATACGCAGGTTTAGAAATGGTACGCTTACAAGACTTGCTTGAAGATTATCCAAATTTCGAGCAGCTCTGTAATGATTTCGTTGAATATTTTAAAAATGCAGATTTGTTTAATGACCTTGAAGTCAAATCTGAATAAATTACTTTTAAAATCTAGAGAAATAAATTAGGGTAAATACTCTAAATTTGCTTTTGCATAATTTTAACAAGGGATACGCAAGTGATTTCGACCAAAGCAGTGAAGCCCACTTTGCAATTTGCCTACGTAAAACTCATGATGGACGTTGTTGGTCGTGGTTTAGTAATGGCAAGCCAAGTGGACAGTGAAGTTCAAGAGGAAGTTTCTAAATTTCCTGTGGGCTTTATACTCTCGATGAATGTTTTTCCGAATGGTCCTGCATTTATCGCTCGGGTAACAGAAGAAAAACAATTAGAGCTATTACCAAATTACAAAGGTAAGCCTGATTTAACCATTACATTTAAGCATCTGACTCATGCCTTCTTAGTTTTTTCTTTCCAAGAAAGCACAGCTCAAGCCTTCGCAAATGACCGAATGATTGCGGATGGTGATGTATCAAGTGCGATTCGCCTTGTCCGTTGCTTAAATAAAATGGAAGCACTGATCTTACCTAAGTTAATTGCTTCACTCGCAGTAAAACGCTACCCAGCCGAATTGACATTAAAAGAAAAATTCACGGGTGCTAAAAATATTTACCTTAAAGTCGCTAAATCATATTTCCAACGGAGTGCTTAACATGGCTAAGCCTTATTACGAATTTTTCTGCCCTGTAAAAGTAATTGCTGGTAATGCCGCGTTAGAGCATATCCCTTTTGAACTTGCAACTTTAGGTGCAAAACGCCCAATGATCATTACTGACAAGGGTGTTCGTGCAAATGGTCTATTAAATCCAATTGAAGCTGCTTTCAGCACAACTGATGCTGTTATTGGTGCAATTTTTGATGATGTACCACCAGATTCAAGCTTAGAAGTTGTTCGCTTAGCAGCAGAACTTTATCGCAAACAAAAATGTGATGCGATTATTGCAATTGGTGGTGGTTCAGTTATTGATACTTCTAAAGCAACTAACATTCTGGTATCTGAGGGTGGTAATGATTTACTACAGTACTCAGGTGCACATAACCTATCAAAACCATTGAAACCGTTCTTCGTGATTCCAACGACATCTGGCACGGGTTCAGAAGTAACAATGGTTGCTGTTGTTTCTGACTTAGAAAAGAACGTAAAAATCCCATTTACGTCATATTATCTAATGCCGCATGCTGCGATCCTTGATCCACGTATGACTCAAACCTTACCACCGCATCTTACAGCTATGACTGCGATGGATGCGATGACACATGCTGTTGAAGCCTATACGTGTTTGGCTGCTAACCCTTTAAGTGATGCTTATGCAAGTGCTGCTATCAAAAAAATCAGCGAAAACTTGTTTAAAGTTCTAGATAATCCTAGTGAACCACAAGGTCGTTTAGAGCTTGCACAAGCATCAACAATGGCTGGTATTGCGTTCTCGAACTCAATGGTTGGTTTAGTTCACTCTTTAGGTCATGCTTTAGGTGCAGTAGCTCATCTGCCTCACGGTCTATGCATGAACTTGTTCTTGCCATATGTGCTTGAATACAATAAAGAAGTAAATGGCAATAAGATTGGTGAATTATTGCTTCCATTAGCAGGCGCTGACATTTATGCTCAAACCCCTGCAAATCAACGTGCAGATAAAGCGATTGCTACAATCCTAACGATGCGTGATCGTTTATTCAGCTTAACTAAGTTACCTCGCAATTTGCGTGAAACTGGTAAAGTCACTGAAGCTCAACTTGATGATGTTGCAGAAAAAGCGTTGAATGATGGTTCAATCATTTTCAATCCAAAAGAAGCAAGCTTAAAAGATCTACGAGCCATCTTGCAGAAAGCTTGGTAATCAATTGATTTAAATCATAAATCATGCAGAAATAGCCCTGATCATATAAAGTGATCGGGGCTTTTAAAATTTAGGTGAACTTTTATTCATCTTTTTTTCTCCACAATTGGCAAAAAAATTGCTAAAAAAAGCATAAAAGTACTGACAATGAATACCAATTTAGGATAGATTGGCGGACTTCTTTTTTCTGTAGGGGGGATCATTTCGTCTCAAATGATCCTTAAACCATAGCTGATCCTTGATCAACGATTATGAGGATAACGCCGTTGACAAATATCTCTGGGACTCAATCGGCAGCTAAACTGCAAAAAACGCTAGGTCTCTGGCACATTATCATTATTGGTTTAGCTTATATTCAACCTATGACTTTGTTTGACACTTTTGGTCTAGTATCAGAAGAAAGTCATCATCATGTTCCTACCTCATACATAGTGGCCTTAATTGCAATTTTGTTCACATCTTTGAGCTATGGCCACATGATTCGCCGCTATCCATCGTCTGGTTCGGCATATACCTACGCGCAAAAATCCATTCATCCCAATGTTGGTTTTATGGTAGGTTGGTCATCTTGGTTAGATTATTTACTCTCACCAATGGTCAATATCATCCTTGCAGTGATTTATCTTGAAGCATTATTTCCAAGTGTAAATCATTGGGTTTGGGTTATTGTTTTGACTGCGTTCATGACTGGCGTAAACTTACGTGGCGCCAAGTTTGTTGCTAATTTCAACAGCATGATTGTTTTAGTCCAGCTGATTGTAATTGCTGTATTTACCTATTTAGTTTATAGCAAATTACAAATGGGACTTAACGCAGAAGGACCAATAACAGCAGAAACTCGCTATCAGCTTTGGAGTCTTGAACCATTTTGGAACGAGTTAACCTCAGTTGGCGCATTAATTACTGGTGCAACCTTACTTTGTTTCTCGTTTACAGGGTTTGACTCTTTAAGTTCACTTGCAGAAGAAACCAAAGATACCGAAAAAACGCTTCCAAAAGCTATTTTCTTGACTGCTCTATTTGCAGGGATCGTGTTTATCATCAGCACATATTTCATGCAAATTTACTTTCCAAATGATCCTAAAACTTACTTCCAAGATGTCGCAGCAACACAGCCTGACATTTTACTCCTAGTTGGTGGCTCATTGTTCCAATCTTATGTTCTTGCTTTTGCAATCGTGACAGTAATGGCATCTGGTATTTCTGCACATGCAGGGGTATCGCGGTTGATGTATGTGATGGGTCGTGATGGCGTGATTAATAAAAAAATCTTTGGTCATATTAGTCCAAAGAACTTTACGCCGTCATACAACATCATGATCGTAGGTGCAGTCGCGCTATGTGCTGGATTTATGAGCCTTGATACCGTTATTTCATTGATCAGCTTTGGTGCTTTAACTGCATTCACGTTTGTCAATTTATCGGTTATTTCTCGTTATGCATTACGTGATGGGCGAACTAAAAATCTTAAAGATATTTTAAACTTCGTTGTGATTCCTTTAATGGGATTCATCAGTATCTTTGCATTGTGGTTAGAAATTGAAGATACCTCACTAAAATATGGCTTATGGTGGGCTATGTTTGGTGTGTTATACCTTGGTTATAAAACTAAAGGCTTCAAATATTCTGCACCTCAGCATAATGAGTTTGATGATAAACTTTAATCAACATCATAAAAAAAGGCGCTTTATGCCACTACTGTCCCACAAATATCACAAGAAGAACCTCAATTGAGGTTCTTCTTGTTTTCGCCATTTTTTATCAGGCACAAAGAGTGACCTTAAAAGTTTCCTTTCAAATAAATTGACCTGAATAATTCTCAGTAAACGCTGAACACTCCATCCTTCTTGTGCCATGTGTTTAGCGAAGTTCACCAGCAAATAGGCAATTAATGCAATCCATATTTGCGTTTGTATCGCATTGCGGCTTCGACCTAGAAATGACTTCAGTTTTAAATTCTGCTTGATGGCTTTAAAGAATAACTCAATCTTCCAGCGATCTTTATAAATTGCAGCAATGGTGGATGCTGCCAGATGAAAGTTGTTGCTCAGA
>NZ_JAKTID010000021.1:0-21392 GCF_027854795.1 Acinetobacter sp. AOR34_HL
AACCCAGAACATCGAGCGAAACGTGCTCTGCATGATTTACATCATGCAGAGCAAATCAAACGTATTTGGAAAGAAAGTTTAGGTCGATATGGTGTACGTAAAGTTTGGCAAAAATTGAAACGTGAAGGCTATGTTATTGCACGTTGTACAGTTGCTCGATTGATGAAAAAGCTAGATATACAAGGTGTTTGGCATGGTAAGAACAAACAAACTACCCGCAGCCGAGATGATCAAAAACGAGCAGATGATTTAGTGAAACGGAATTTTAGTGCTGATCGAGCTGACCCTTGCGAAGCAATGCTTCTCAGGTCAGTGACTTTACGTATATTCAAACCAATTCTGGCTGGGTCTACACCGCATTTATTATTGATGTGTTCTCACGAGCCATTGTTGGATGGAAAGTATCTACACGAATGAATACAGATATGGTGCTCGATGCATTGGAGCAGGCATTGCATGATCGAGGCATGCCAAAGAACGTGATTCACCATTCCGACAGAGGTGTGCAATATCTTTCTATTCGCTATACCAATCGTTTAGAAGCAGCAAATTTAAGAGCATCAGTCGGTACGACTGGTGATTCATACGATAATGCTTTGGCTGAAACAGTGAATGGCTTATACAAAACAGAGGTGATTGAATATTTAAAAGCAGATTGGCAAGGTTTAGAAGATGTACAACTTGCGACACTAAACTGGGTAGATTGGTTCAATAAAAAGCGTGTACACAGTGCACTGGGTTATGTGTCGCCTTTTGAGTTTGAAGCAATGTACTATGATAAAATTAATCTGTTAGGTCAGGTGGCCTAACTTAAATAAAAAGTCTCCGACAAACCCGGTACGGTTCACATGTTCAAAAAAGCATTGTTCTTATTCGATATTTTCATAAAGAAATAATAATTTATGCATTAGCTTAATTTAGACTATTCAGTAAACACTAAATAAAATGTTTACCAAAAAAATTTATAGCGCGACTCAAGACCTCTTGAGGAGCGCTTTAAAAAAATGCGTGGAAGCTTTTCCGGTCATAAAAAATATTTAGATGAGCAATCTGATTAAATATAGGGATTAAATCAAGTAAGATTTACAGTAATTAAAATTGTTGTGGCATCTATGAAAGATCATCTGAAATCTCTGCGCAGTGACATTCGTCGAAAACGTAAAAATGTCAGTATTTCACAACATAAAAAAAACGAACATCAGATCTTAAACAGACTTAAAAACACCCCACAATTTAAAACGTCTCAAAAAATTGGTCTGTACCTAGATGCATTTGGGGAAATACGTACTCAAAAAATTATTCAACTTTGTTTCCAACATCACAAAGATGTTTATTTACCCATGATTTGCAACATGAATCAGAATTTAGTCTGGGTAAAAATCAATCTCCAACAATATAAAAACAAACGCTTTTCCCATCATCCTTTGGGTATGAAAGAACCAATGGCTAGTCGTGGACATCATGTTTCAAAGTTGGATCTTTTGATCATGCCCCTACTCGCTTGTGATCATCATGGTACTCGAATTGGTATGGGTGGCGGATTCTATGACCGTACTCTTGCATCAGCCCGCCATTTTCCCTTTCGTTTAGGGATAGCACATGATTTTCAATATATTGAAGAAACTTTACACCGCAACATCTGGGACCAACCACTTGATGCACTCATCACACCATCTCACAAACATTATTTTTAGAGTTATTTGAATATTAAAACCAACTAATTTTGTCTTTTTTTATATTTTCTACTCTAAAACCCTTGTAATTTTTGAAATGCACATCACTATAAAAACATGGCAACACCGTTGTCACTCATTAGGAGTGCCCATGTCTGAATATATTTTAAATAATGAAACAAGCTTAGAGCCACAGGTTCCAAGTGTATTACCACTATTAGCATTGCGTGATGTTGTGGTCTATCCACACATGCAAATTGCGCTATTCGTGGGTCGTGAAAAATCGATCAATGCAGTGGATGTGGCTCGTAACGGTGACAATTTAGTATTTGTAGTTGCGCAAAAAGATTCGCTTACAGAAGAAATTGATCACGATAATCTGTATCAGTACGGAACTGTGGCTAAAATCGTTCAAGTGGTCAATCATGAGAATGATGAAAACTGCATTAAAGTATTGATTGAAGGACTACATCGTTCGAAGCTAGAGCGTATCATTGATGGTGAAGAGTATCTGACTGCTGAACATCATTTAAGCCCAATGACAGTGGACTTGGATCAAGAAAGTAAAGAAACTCGCTTAAATGAATTACGTACACTCTTTGCTCAATATGCAGAAGCTAAACTTCGGAATGCACGAGAACTTGTTGCGGCTGCAAACAAGATTGAAGATCTTCTGCAATTGATGTTCTTCGTTGCAACTCGTGTGCCTTTAAATATCGAAGTCAAACAGAAATTTTTAGAGCACGATGAGTTCGAGGCACATTTACAAGAGTTGATGGGTTATTTGATGAATCAATCTGCTGAACAGCAAATTGAACAAACCCTACACGACAGCGTAAAACGTCAGATGGAAAAAAACCAACGTGAATACTTTCTAAATGAAAAAATGAAAGTCATTCAACGTGAACTGTCTGATATGAACGGCGGTGCTGAGGATGATGTTGCTGAGATTGAGAAGCGTCTTGCTGAAGCTGACTTACCTGAACATGTACGTAAAAAAGCTGAAGCTGAGTTTCGTAAACTCAAAGCAATGCAACCTGCTTCAAGTGAAGCGGCAGTTGTTCGCAACTATTTAGAAGTGATTCTAGATACACCTTGGAACAAGGCAAGCAAAGTCAGCATTAACTTGGCAAAAGCACAAGAAATTCTGGATGCAGATCATTACGGTCTAGATGACGTTAAAGATCGCATTGTTGAATACCTTGCTGTTCAATCACGTGTGAAAAAACTCCGTGGTCCTATTCTTTGTCTAGTTGGTCCTCCGGGTGTAGGTAAAACCTCACTAGGTGAATCGGTTGCTAAAGCAACAGGTCGTGAGTTTGTACGCATGGCGCTAGGTGGCGTGCGTGATGAAGCTGAGATTCGTGGTCATCGTCGTACTTACATCGGTGCGATGCCAGGTAAAATTGTGCAGTCTTTAACAAAAGTCGGTGTGAAGAATCCATTATTCTTGCTCGATGAAATTGACAAGATGGCACAAGACTATCGTGGCGATCCTGCTTCTGCATTGCTTGAAGTATTAGATCCATCACAAAATAGCAAGTTCAACGATCATTATTTAGATCTTGATCTTGATCTTTCAGAAGTAATGTTCATCTGTACAGCTAACAGCATGAATATTCCTGAAGCTTTGCTAGATCGTATGGAAGTCATTCGTCTACCGGGTTATACCGAAGATGAAAAAGTAAATATTGCTGAACGCTACCTTGTTCCGAAAGCAATCAAGAACAATGGTTTACGTGCAAAAGAATTAACAATTCATGAAGAAGCGATTCGTGACATCGTGCAACGTTATACACGTGAAGCGGGTGTACGTAGTCTAGAACGTGAAGTGTCTAAAATTGCACGTAAAGTTGTTAAAGAAGCAGTCAGCAAAAAATCTAAAAACTTACAGCTTGATGTGACATCGGCAAATCTTCCTGAATACTTAGGTCCACATAAGTTCGACTTTGGCATCGCAGAAGATGAAGCCCAAGTAGGTCGTGTAAATGGCTTGGCTTGGACATCTGTTGGTGGTGAGTTATTGACTATTGAAGTCGCAGCTGTAAAAGGTAAAGGGAAATTCATTACTACGGGTTCGCTCGGTGATGTAATGAAAGAGTCAATTACCACTGCGATGACAGTTGTTCGTACTCGTGCTGATGAGTTGGGTATTGAAGCATCACGTTTCGATGAAACTGATGTCCATGTCCACTTACCAGAAGGCGCGACACCAAAAGATGGTCCATCGGCAGGTTTAGCTTTGACTACAGCGCTAGTGTCAGCGTTTACTGGTATCGCAATTCGCCCTGATATTGCGATGACAGGTGAAACTAGCTTAGGCGGTCGCGCATTACGTATTGGCGGCTTAAAAGAAAAACTTTTAGCAGCTCACCGCGGTGGAATCAAACTTGTATTTATTCCACAAGACAATGTACGTGACTTGGCTGAAATACCTGATAACGTAAAAGAAGGTTTAGAAATCAAAGCTGTGAAAAGCATTGATGAAATCTTACCTTTGGCGTTGACAGATACACCAAAGCCATTGCCTAAGACACCAATTGTTAAACCAGTTGAAGATGCAAAAGCTGCACGTCATTGATGTAAAGATCATGATTAAAGAGAGAGCTTCGGCTCTCTTTTTTGTTACATAATTTGATTGAAAAACAACCAATTTATTGCATAATAAAATAGAGTCGATAAAAATAAAGGCTAACATTGACTCTGAAACTAATTTTTAGTGCCCTCTGAACTCCAGACGGAAGGCACTTTGATCGCAGCTCATACACATTTTGAGCTGCGTTTTTTATGGCGAGTATAAATTTTCTTTTTTTAGTTTTTATTACAGCTATTACTTAGATCTAAATTACCTAGCAACTTCGACTCAGTTTATAATCCGCATAAATTATTTTTACCTTTAAATTTTATGAAGATTCGTATTCTGACTATTGGGCAAAAAATGCCTGCATGGGTTCTCACTGGGTTTGAGGATTATTTCAAACGAATTCAGCCTTTCGTTCAAACCCAAGTCATTGAATTACCTATGGCTAAACGTGGTAAAAATGATTCAGAAGCAGATATTTTAAAATATTGTCAAATCGAGGGTGAGAGTATCTTAAATGCGCTCAAACCTAATGAAACCCTAATTGCACTGGAAGTCGGTGGCAGAGAACTCAGTACAGAAAAGCTTGCCGATACCATGAAACAATGGATGCTTGATGGTAACGATATTGCACTCGCAATTGGAGGACCTGACGGACATTCTGATGCAGTACGCAAAGCAGCAGCATGGCATTGGTCTTTATCTAAATTAACGATGCCTCACCCAATGGTTCGAATCTTATTAATTGAACAATTGTATAGAGCCATGAGCATTAACCATCATCATCCCTACCATCGTGCTTAACGTTGAATATGGTTGTTCTGATTATAGAACAATCTGTTGAGTTTAATCCGCTATCATTGTCTTGATGTTTTTGTCAGGATAAATAGGTAATTTCGATCAGGTGCCCCATTATGAATGTGCAAACTTTACCAGGCTTATTTATCTCCCACGGTTCGCCTATGCTTGTACTAGATCCAGAGCAGGTTGGTCCTGCACTACATCGCTTGAGTATCAACTTACCTGAGCCACAAGCGATTGTTGTCATGTCTGCACACTGGGAAAGTCAAGTTCTTGAAGTCAATATTGCCACTCGACCAGATACTTGGCATGACTTTAGAGGTTTTCCTAAAGAGCTTTATGAAATTCGCTATCCAGCACCAGGATCACCAACAATTGCTGAAAAAATATTATCCATGTTTGCAGAAGCTGGTATTCAGGCACATGCCAATAGCACACGTCCTCGTGATCACGGTGTATGGATGCCTTTATTACATATGTATCCAGATGCAGATATTCCAGTGATAGAAATTTCACTGCCAACAAAAATGAATGCAAAAGAAATTTACAAGATTGGACAAGCTTTATCTCCCCTGCGTGAACAACAGATTTTATTAATCGGATCAGGAAGCATAACGCACAATTTGGCTGAGTTGTCATGGCATACAAATGCTCAAGTTCCTACTTGGGCTAGTACTTTTAGAAATACTGTCGTCAATCGACTCCAACATCAAAATTTTGATGCTGTCCTTGATTGGCCTTCATTGCCATTTATAGAACGTAACCACCCTACGCTTGAGCATTTTGCCCCACTTTTTTTCGCTATGGGCACAGGTCATCGATTTAATATCGTGCACAGTAGTTTCTCGATGGGCTCACTTGGCATGGATATCTATCGTTTCGACTAAAGATGATTATTTACCAAATATTTAAATCGAGGTTTAACAATTTCGTTTAAACCTCAGTATCTATTATGCTTTTCTAAAAATTACAATCAGATACATTTAACAAACTTAACCGCTAACTGGATTACATTTTCTTTTTTAAGAATACTTTAAGCTTAAGGCTGTGATTTATTAACTGTTGTTTTAACGATGAAAATTAAATATTTAGTTCTTGCTCTACTTCCTCTTTCTTTGATGGCTTGTCAAACAGTACAAAATGTAACTGACGGTGTAGTTTCTCAAATCAACTCAAATGCTGAAAAAAATCTAACTGAATATAATTGGACTTATCAAGGTTCTACAGCTTCAAAACCATTAGTGCTTTCATTTAACGCTGATCAAAGAGTAACGATTCAAACAGGTTGTAATAATCAAGGTGGAACTTGGAAAGTTGAAGGCAACAAAATTGTCACTTCACCTCTTGTTTCAACCATGATGGCGTGTGCTGATGATTTAATGCAACAAGAGCGTTTGTCATCTGATATTTTTAGCGAAAAGAAAGTACCTTTTTCACTTAGTACAAGCAATGATCAAGCAATCCTGACTGTAACAGACAGTAAAGGGCAAAAACATGTATTTACAGGAACTAAAATTGTGAATGCAAATGTATTAAGCAATTACATATGGTCGTACCAGCCGACAAATACACAAAAACCTATCGTTCTAACATTCTTAAATCATGATCGCTTATCAGTAGATACAGGCTGTAACCGCTTAAATACATCTTGGAAAGTCGAGAATGGTTTGATCGTGACAGGTGATGGCGCATCAACGATGATGGCATGTGAACCAGCACTGATGCAGCAAGAGAAGTTTACAGGTGAATTATTACAAAAACGTCAAATCCCATTTGAAGTGAATACTACAAACTTACACGAACCGACTTTGACGCTTACAGATGCTAAAGGTCAAAAATATAATTTCATCGGTAAAATGACACCTGAAACAAAATATCAATCAGAGCCTAAAACCGTATTTTTAGAAATCTCACCTGAAACTAAATCATGTACAGGCGTTGCACCACAAACTTGTATGCAAGTACGTGAAGTTAAATACGACGAAAAAGGTATCAAAACATATACTGATAAAAACTGGTCTTTATACTACGGTCAAATTGAAGGGTTTGAACACAATCCTAAGCAACGCGTGATCGTACGAGTAAAACGTTTTGAGATAAAAAATCCGGCAGCGGATCAGTCAAGTCTTGCTGATGTATTAGATATGGTTGTTGAACAAGAAATCGTTAAATAATCATAATCTCAGTCAAAAAATTCGATGCATCTGCATCGGATTTTTTGTTCAAAGATTAATAAATCCCTTGAGCCAGAATTGCATCTGCTACTTTGACAAAACCAGCGATATTTGCACCATCGACATAGTTCACAGTACCATCTTCTTGAGTACCATATCGTAAGCAGTTTGCGTGAATGTCTTTCATAATCGCATGAAGTCTTTCATCTACCTCACCATGTGTCCAACCAAAACGAAGAGCATTTTGTGACATCTCAAGTCCTGATGTTGCAACTCCACCAGCATTTGAGGCTTTACCAGGAGCATAAAGAATCTTCGCTGCAATAAATTTTTCGACAGCTTCCAAGGTAGAAGGCATGTTTGCACCTTCAGCTACGCAGATTACGCCATTTGCTAATAGATTATCAGCATCGGCACCCGTTAATTCATTTTGTGTGGCACACGGTAGAGCAATATCAACAGCAATATGCCAAGGTGTCTGACTTTCAAAATACTCAAAACCATGCTTTGAAGCAAACTCAGAAATACGTCCACGTTGAACATTTTTGAGTTCCATTACTTCTGTAAGTAATTCTTCTGTAAATCCGTTCTTGAGATAAACAGTGCCATTTGAATCCGATAAAGTTACGACTTTTGCACCGAGGAACATGGCTTTTTCAGCAGCATATTGAGCAACGTTACCGGAACCTGAAATTGATACCGTTTTGCCATCAAAACTTTCGCCACGTGTTTTCAACATTTCTTCAGCAAAGTAAACCGTTCCATAGCCTGTTGCTTCAGGACGCATAAGACTACCGCCAAAGGAAATTCCCTTCCCAGTAAAAACACATGCAGTATCGTTACTCAACTTTTTCATCATGCCAGCCATGTAACCGACCTCTCGCCCGCCTACACCGATATCCCCCGCAGGAACATCTGTATTTGCACCTAAATGTCGATATAACTCAATCATCAAGGCTTGGCAAAAGCGCATCACTTCGGCTTCAGATTTTCCTTTTGGATCAAAATCTGAACCACCTTTACCACCACCCATCGGTAAAGTTGTAAGTGCATTTTTGAAAGTTTGCTCAAATCCCAAAAACTTTAAAATCGATAAATTAACTGAAGGATGAAATCTCATCCCACCTTTAAAAGGACCAATCGCTGAATTATATTGAACTCGAAAAGCACGATTTACATGAGTTTGACCTTGGTCATCCATCCAAGAAACACGAAATTGAATCACGCGTTCAGGTTCAATCAGTCGTTCAAGTAAACCGTATTGTGCATACTTAGGGTTTTTCTGGATAAATGGCCACAGGCTCATCATAACTTCTTCTACAGCTTGTAGAAATTCTGGTTGATGAGGATCTCTGCGTTTCACGTAATCCAAGAATTCATTTAAGCTACCGTATTTCAACACTCACCCCCGAGTCTATGATTCAAATTAGTGCCATTTTTGCACCAAAGTAGAATATCTCATAAAACAACTATAAATTACTATCAGACAAGCAAAGCACTTCCTCTATAAAATAAAATTAAATATAATTTTCAAAGATTTAATCCAATAGATATTCATTATTTATTTTATAAATACTTAGAAATATACATGAATAATTAACAAAAAAGTGAAAATAACTAATTTTTAAAAATAAAATCGCACCAAAATAAAACCAATGAAGCACCATTTTAATTCAGATAAAAATTCTACTTATTGTTTAAATAAATCCACAGTCTCTAAATAAAGGATTATTTGTTATAATTCAGTTCTGCTCTTACTTTCACCTCACTGCTTCTATGTTACTTTCTGATCAGCAAGTCTCTCTTATCGTTCAAATAGACCAATTACTGCCTCAAACACAATGTGGTTTATGTGGACACCGTGATGGGTGTTTGCCATATGCAAAGTCGATTAGCGAAGGTGAAGCAGCAAACAAATGTGTACCTGGCGGGCAACCTGTAGCAGATGCACTCGCTCAATTACTTGATCGACCGCGTTTAATAGCTGAATCGAGTGTTTGGGATATCCAAGCTGATGGTCGCCCACAACAAATGAAAGCCATTATTCGCGAAGATGAATGCATTGGTTGTACCAAGTGCATTAGTGCTTGTCCTGTTGATGCAATTATCGGAAGTGGTAAGCTCATGCACACGATTCTGACAGATTTGTGCACAGGCTGTGAGCTCTGTATCCCTCCTTGCCCTGTTGATTGTATTGACCTCGTCCCTGATAACAATCCCATCCCCACTGAGGATCAACGTATTAACGAGCAGGACAATCTTCGTCAGCGTTACTACGCACATATTCAACGTGAAGAAAAACGTCGTATCGACCGCAAAGGTCCTGTAGTTAGAGCCGAAATTGACACTGAATTTTTCGCACAATTTTCACAGGCTTTGAAAAATGTTCCGACTATAACATTAGCTGAAAAAGCAAAAGACCATAGCGCACAAGATGCTAAAACTACTATTGAGCTCGCCAAAATACGAACTCAAATCAAAAAACTGGAGAAACAATTAAGTGTTCGACTTGATCCGCAAAAGCAAGAACAACTTGATGCCCTTCAAACACAATTAAAAGAATTACAGGAGGTCTAAATGTCGAGTAAAAATATGACTAAGAAGCAAGTTCAGACTTTCTTCGAGCGCTTACGAGAACAAAGACCGACTCCACAAACTGAACTCAATTACTCATCTCCTTTTGAATTATTGATTGCAGTTATGCTTTCAGCCCAAGCCACTGATGTGAGTGTCAATAAGGCAACTGATAAACTTTTCCCTATTGCCAATACAGCACAATCCATTCTAAATCTCGGTGTTGAAGGATTAAAGAGTTATATTGAAACCATCGGTCTCTATAACTCTAAAGCTGAAAACGTCATTAAAACCTGTCAAATTTTAGTTGATCAATATCAAGGAAATATTCCAGAAACACGTAAAGAACTCGAAGCACTTCCTGGTGTGGGTCGAAAAACAGCGAATGTTGTTTTGAATACAGCTTTCGGTCATCCAACTATGGCGGTCGATACGCATATCTTTCGTGTCGGTAATCGCACTGGACTTGCGATAGGAAAAAATGTTCTAGAAGTAGAACATCGACTCATCAAAGTTATTCCAAAAGAATTCATTGTTGATGCACATCATTGGCTTATTTTACATGGTCGTTACTGTTGCATCGCACGTAAACCGAAATGTGGTGAATGTATCGTAGCCGATGTCTGTAATTGGAAAGATCGTTTTGAGTTTGGAGCGACAAAGCCCATCAAACTCAAAGAAATACATTACTCCTGATCTTTTTTAGTCTGCTGTAATTTTGGGTGTAACTGGCGTGGCTTGCCATATTTTTTATTTTCAATCGCCTGCTGTTTCTGCACATGACGTAGCATTTTTTGACTTTGGTATAATAGAAAAAGTAACAGTAAAACACTTAAAATAACGACAAGGATAAGAACAAACTTCAACATTTACCTCTCCAAAATAAAAAGAGCCCTATTTAAAGAGCTCTTTTAAATTTGCTGTTTAGATTATTTATCCAAAATAGCAAAAAGATCTTTTTGAACTTCATCAATCGCACGCAAGCCATTCAACTTATCGTAAGTCGGTGCATTTTCGCCTGAAGCAGCACGACCTTGATAGAAGCCAACCAATTGCTCAGTTTCACTATGGTAAGAAGCTAAACGCTTACGGATTGTTTCTTCTTGATCATCAGGACGTTGTACTAGGTCTTCGCCAGTTTCATCATCCTTACCTTCCACTTTAGGTGGATTGTAAACTAAGTGATATACGCGGCCAGATGCTGGGTGCTGACGACGACCAGAAAGTCGTTGAACAATTTCCTCATCAGGAACATCAATTTCAATCACGTGATCAATAGAGATTCCTGCTGTTTCTAATGCCTCAGCTTGTGGAATCGTACGTGGAAAACCGTCAAAAATACAACCGTTAGCGCAATCAGGTTGAGCAATACGCTCTTTCACCAGACCAATGATCAATTCATCGGATACTAAACCACCTGACTCCATAACGCTTTTCGCTTTTAAGCCAAGTTCAGTACCTTCACGAATTGCAGCACGGAGCATATCACCGGTTGAAATTTGTGGGATATTGTAGCGCTTACAGATCAACTGAGCTTGAGTACCTTTTCCTGCCCCAGGTGGTCCGAGTAAAATAATGCGCATAAAGAACATCCTCATTTAAAAACAATAAATCTTAAATTGAGCAATATCATACAGACTTATTGCTCAACCAACATCAAATTAATTATAAGAAAGCAACAAATAAATGGATTAAACCTGCTAAAAAACCAGTCACACCACCCAACACAATTAAAATCCACTCATCTTCCTGAAACGCAGGACGCAATAAGTTTTGGAACTCTTTCGGTGTTAGCTCACGAATACGATCTCTAAACATTTGAAAGATTTTCTGTGCACGGCTTGCATTTAATGCAGGATCACATACAGGCCCCATGGTAATTTCAATTGAGCGATCAATCAAGTCGGTCTTGAGTCTAGCATATTCTCTAGGACCTAATGATAACTGTAATGATGTTCTGACTAATGGGGTTTCCATGATTTCATTGATATGACGCTTGACAATTCGACGAGTTTTATCTTTCTTCGCCCCATACATCATTTCTGTCATGATCGATTTAAGCGTAATAAGGTCTTCCGTAACCACACTAGCAAACACATCAGAAACTTCTTCTTGACGTTTCATAAATGCACCTTGAACGTTATATGTACCGATTTTCAAGACTGGGACAATCCAAGGGAATTTACGATCTTTAGTCAGGCGGAAAATCTGAGGATATCGAATATAGTGAGGTTCTATAGGATTGAAAACCATCCAAATTGCAATCCAGTTGGTTAGGAAACCCCATATTGCAGCCCAAAATGGTACAGTCCAATGCCATGGCACCACAAACCAAACGATCATTTGGAAAATACCAAAGAACATACCAATCAATGCGCTGATGTGCCAAATAAAATTGATTTCTTTTTGACCAACTTTTAGGAACATTCGTACCATCAAACGGCGATCACCTTCCATTTGGCGAACAACCATTTCTCGCATATCAACAAGTGACTCGACGTTCATGGTCAGCTCAGTCACAAGTTCTTTTAAGGTATTTGGTAATTGTTTATGTGCTTGAGCATAAATACGACGTTTAATCGAATAAGGTAGGTTTTCCCATAAAACCGCATTACGATCAATCATGACTTCGTCAATGAGGTGTTCAAGCTCGAAACCGACTTGCTCACCAATGATCATAGCCATGTCTTCGGGGTCCATTGCCTCTAAAAACTCTCGCAATGAGCCTAACTTAGATAATGTATTGTCTGTAATGATGCCTGAAATACGCCCTGCTTTACGAGGTACAATTCCTTGCCAGCCTACGGGTAATGGACCTAAATGGAATCCCCAAAAAGTAATTGGGTAAAATACCATTTTTAAAGCCATCCACACATGCGCCCATGTCACAAAAGCAGTTACTGGAATAATACTCAGAACTGCCCAAAAATCTGGGCGAGCGAGGAAAATCTGCCACAATTCATTGACGTAATCAAACATGCATGACTCTCAAAATTATTAGTAGATTATGGCTTGTGGGCTAAACAATCAGTACAGCACTTACAAACCAAAACTTAATGTATAAGAGAATTGAATCGTTGGTTCAGTTTTTTCAATTACCTCTCCACGACCATTTTTCATTCTCTCACCAGCACCAATTCCTACACTAAATGTGCTGATACGTTCAGGGTTTAGCCAAACATAGGCTAAATCTACGCCTGCACCGAGACGTGCTTTTTCTTTTCCATTAATTTGTTTGCTTTCAATGTGCCCCGCATAAGCACCGATGTAATATCCGTTTTTATCTGTACCAGTTAAATGATATGGATAACGAAATCCAACCTGACCACCTGCAGGATTGTCATCATTCAAAAACACACCTGCTTTAGCATAAGCAATTCCATATGGATTAACCCATTCAACATTGCCATGTAGTAACTTTTTAGTGAAACCTGCACCAACATTCCATGTTGAAACTTTAGCGTCTTTTAATTTTGGCTCAGGCAAATAAGGATTTTCGTCTGCGTAAGCAACAGTGTTCAACGACATAACCGCTAATAAAAGATAAAGTTTTTTCATTATTTTCTCCATTTTCCCTAAGAGTGTGTCTTAGACATTCCTATTTCAAACAGTTTCAGACTTTAACAGAATTATTTTGCTTCTAATATACAAGACCCTACAATTTTCATGTCTGCAAAGTCAAAAACTGTCGCACCATCATTTATATGATCAGTTGAAAAATCTACAGTAAGATCGTTCAACTTACGTTAAAATAGCCCACTTTCGTTCTCTGCCATTCTGCAATTTAAGTCGATACCCTATGAAACAGCACTTTCCTTTAAAAAATATGCAACAAGAGAAGCGCATTTATAAGGGTCGAATTTTTTTTGCGATTTCAGTTGTCGTTGTTTTCCTACTTTTATTGATTTGTCGTTATGCATATTTACAGATTATTCATTACGATGACTTTACAACGGCTTCTGACAAAAACCGTATTCGCTTGCAGCCCCTCCCTCCAGCACGTGGTTATATCTACGATCGTAATGGTGTATTGCTCGCAGACAATTATCCAGTATTCAGTGCCACATTAAGTAAAACTGATGTTAGTGACATAGACGGAACCCTAGGACGTCTTATTCCAATTTTGAGTCTCACTGAAGAAGATATTGAGCGTTTTAAAAGCCGCGTCAAAACTGCTCGAAAAACAGAACGAATCGCGATTAAGTTAAATCTCACAGAAGCAGATATTGCCAAATTTAGTGAAGTTAAATACGCATTTCCTGGTGTAAAAATTGAGACTCAAATGACTCGCTACTATCCACATGGAGAGTTGTTTGCTCATGTGATTGGATACGTTGGACGAATCAATGACAAAGAACTCAAATCGATTGATAAAGATTTATATGCTGGAACAAACCTGATCGGGAAAATTGGTGCGGAGAAAAGTTACGAAGAATTATTACATGGCACTCCAGGTTATGAATCTGTAGAAGCTGATGCACACGGTAACGTTCTTAGACATCTTGGTCGACAAGACCCTGTACGTGGAAATGACCTTTATTTGTCTATTGATTATGGTTTACAGACTATTGCAGCACAACAGTTAGTTGATCGTCGTGGTGCAATCGTTGCAATGGACCCTCGTACAGGGGAAATTCTAGCTTTAGTTTCAAGTCCAAGTTTTAATCCAAACTTATTCGTTACAGGGATTAGTACTAAAGACTATAGTGGTTTACGGGATAATCCTGATCAACCTCTTTACAATCGTGCTGTTCAAGGTGCTTATCCTCCAGGATCAACGATCAAGCCAATGTTTGGTCTAGGTGGGATTCATTACGGATTGGTCGATTGGAGTACCGCAATCTCAGACCCAGGTTACTTTTCTTTACCAGGTGATAGTCATCGTTTCCGTGACCATAAAAAAAGTGGGCATGGTGCAGTGAATTTACATAAAGCCCAAGTGGTTTCTTGTGATACCTACTTTTATATTTTGTCGTATCGTATGGGAATCGACAAAATGAATACTTGGATGCGCCAATTCGGTTTCGGTGAGAAAACTGGTGTTGATTTACCGAGTGAAAGCTCAGGCTTATATCCAAGTCCAGAATGGAAAATGCGAACTCGAAATACGAAATGGTTAAAAGGTGAAACCATTTCAGTGAGTATCGGTCAAGGTGCATTTACAGCGACACCATTACAGCTCGCTATGGCAACGGCAATTACAGCCAACAAAGGCTCACATGTCACACCACATGTTTTGAGAGATCATAAAGGCGCCAAGAAGCTTCCTGTTCACAATGCTCCTGATGGAAAAATTCAGTTTAATGGGACAGATGAGGATTGGGTCAATATGCACGCTGCCATGATTGATGTCATTCAATCTGGTACAGGTCGTGGGATCAAAGGCGGTCTGCGTTATTCTATTGCGGGTAAAACAGGTACAGCACAAGTAAAAAGTATTGCTCAGGGCAAAAGATATAACGAAGCAGCATTGTCCTCTAGACAGTGGGATCATGGTCTATTTGTCGGATTTGCACCTGCCGAAAATCCAGAAATTGCGATCGCCGTAGTTTGGGAAAATGGTAAGCATGGTGGTTCAGCAGCTCAACTTGCGCGTCCAGTATTTGATTATTGGTTGGTTAATCGTAAGAAAAATCCAATTCGTCCTTTAAACCATCAAGTCAGTGGTGGGTTAATGACAGCTGGCATCAAACCTGCAGAACTTCCAAGCGGTAGTGGTACATTTAGTTCAACAAATGCTCCTGCTTCAACTCCTGCTGTAAGCTCAACAGCACATGCCGATGGAGTATCTGAATAATGAAAAATCAGTTACGCATTATCGGAGGAGAATGGAAACGTCGAACATTACCGTTCGCATCTATTGAAGGATTAAGACCAACACCTGATCGTGTACGTGAAACATTATTCAATTGGTTAATGTGGGATATCCAAAATAGTAAGGTATTAGATTTATGTAGTGGTTCAGGAGCTTTAGCTTTTGAAGCGCTTTCTCGTGGTGCAGCTGAAGTTATCATGATTGAACCCGATGTCACTCAATCTGGATTTCTAAAACAAAATATTCAGCTATTAAAAACCAATAAATGTCAGCTCTACGTGACCACAGCACAGAAAGCTTTACAGAAAATTAACCAACAATTTGATCTTGTTTTTCTTGATCCGCCCTATGGCTTGAATTTATGGCAAGAGTTAGCTGAGTCTGTGGATACAAAGATCGTAGCGAATGGCTTTATTTATGTAGAAGCTGATCGTGAGTTATCTGAACTAAAACTGCCTGCTTCTTGGAAAAAGATTAAAGAAACCAAAGCAGGAATAGTAAAAGCAGGTTTATATCAGAAAATGCCTTAAAGGACTCTTAACCAAAACAATCGAACCATTTGTCCTCGATCAAACGGAAAACTCGACAAATATTCATATCCTATTCGATTGTCTTGGTTAATCTGATAAACGATGCCATAACCCAGTGAAATGGATAAATCATTGAGACCAAAACTCATCGTGTCTCCCGTCAAGACTTTTTGGTTCAGCTGGTCAGTTTGATAAGCCGTATAGTTATAAATTCTTAGACGTTCATCATGATAAAATTGATTGTGTAAAATTGAATAGTCCGTTTTAATTTCTGGATAAGCAGATTCAAACATCTCTTCAGTATGTTGATCCTCAAATCCAGCAAAAAAGTCGTATTGCTGTGCTGCTAAAAATTGTAAAGGCATCAAAAGACAAGTAAGTAAACATAGACGTCTGGCTAACATAGCATTCAATAAAAAAATGTAGAAATTGCTAATGATGTCTAAAAAGAATATTTAATTTCATTTGTGTCTGACATAAACTATTAATTTATAGATTGAATTCTATATACAATAACCCCAATCTCATCATCTAATTCAACTCCAAAAAATTATGAAACGTTTTATCTTGTTAACGATAATCTTGAATTTAACAGGTTGTATCTTTGGTCAATCCAATGAAGTGAAACGTGCAGAAAAAGTTTTGCAGGGTTTTGAATGTAATAATATTGAAACCAACCAAATTGCAACCTCATCAATTACCAATTTTCATCAGCAAACTTTGGCTGCAAACAAGTCAAAAGCATCAACATATGTTGAGCAATACAAAAATGGCGAAGATCTCTTTGACATACCACTCGATGAAGTAGTACAACAAAAATATCAACTTTATAAACAAGCATGTCAAGCACTTGGTGGTGTTGCACCTAGAACTGAGCCTGTTATAGTAACCAATAATCATGAGGATACTAGCGGGGCTTGATAGCAAATTGGATCGCTTCGCATGATAGAACAACAAATAACTTTAAAACATTATATTGCCTTCGGTTTTATATGCCTCGCAGTCATCATCGCTAGTATTCACCCACTTGAGTTTGAATCGTATCTGTTGCATCAAGCTGGCACGGTACTCATGTTGATTGCATTAATTATTGCAATTAAGAAAATTGGTATCGATTTCTATAGTTTTTGCTTATACCTTGCTTTTTTATTCATTCATATTGTTGGTGCACACTATTTATATTCATACGTACCTTACAATGAGTGGTTTCAAACGCTATTCCATATTGATTTGAATCAAACAATGGGATGGTCGAGAAACATGTATGATCGTTTTGTACATTTCGCTTATGGGCTACTACTCTACCCATTCTTCTACCGTTGTTTTGAGTTCTTCTTTCCCAGATCTAAACCCGTTGCAATATTTTTATTAGTTGTCCAATTTGTCATGGCATCGAGTTTAGTCTATGAGTTGATTGAATGGTGGATCGCAATCGGTTTATCGCCAGAAGATGCCGAAAATTACAATGGTCAACAAGGAGACATTTGGGATGCACACAAAGATATGTTTCTAGCAACTCTTGGTTCGATTTTGATTGGTTTACTATATCTATATAAAGAAAAAACTCTTATTCAGAACAAATAAGAGTTTTCCCCATGTTTAGAACATCCAATTTGAAGAGACATCTAAATCATTGAATAATTCTTTGAAAGATGTCTCAGCTAAGTCAGTTTGCACAGAAATCGTCTCCACAGTGCCTAATAGCGAGTTTTGACTCACAAGATTCTGATCAAACTCATTTAATAATTGATCTATCACATCTGTTTCCAACTCTTCTGCAATTAATAAATGCTCTAACGGAATTGATAATTGTTCCTCATCTACAAAGCTATCTGACATGTTTGGAACGGTTAAAAGACGATCTAAATTAACAGAATCCACAAGAGAAGTTTGAACCTCCTCAATGATTTCGGAATCACTCAACATCAGCGCACTAGGTTGAGCTGGAGCTACAATTGTGAAATTAAAGGCATCACTGAGTTCACTGGTATTACCAGCTACATCAGTTTGAGTTAAAGTAATTTTGTGTGAGCCTAAAACTAAATCATTCGTTACGGTGTAACTCCATTTATCATTATCTCCAACTGTAACAGTCCCAATCGGATAGCCATTATCAAATATTGTGAGTACTGCTTTTGCTTCACCAATTCCTGATAATGTTGGCTTGGTATCATCGGTACTTCCACCTGAACTAACAGCACCTTTAACTGTGCCAATATCATCCATTACCGTTTGTAGCAGAGGTTTATTCGGTGCAATTGTATCTTTAGCACCAAATATATCTGTAGGTTCTGAACGATTTCCAGAAGAATCGATAATATAAATTTTGGCAATATTTTTATCTGTTAAAGCAGGTGACAAATTCAGGCTGAACTTACCATCCGCTCCAACTGTTCCAGAGCCAAGAGTTGTTTGACCATCTGCACTTTTAACTTCTATTTTGGCATTTGCTTCAGCAGTGCCTATTAATAAGGTTCCTTCTGGATTTAATTCCGCTGTGGCTTTTGATGGAGCAATGGTATCTTTGCCTGCTATTATTTCTAAAGGCTTAGATGTGTTTACTGCACTGTCTTCTAAAACAATTGTCCCTTTTTTACCTGTCGTCAAAGCAGGTGAAATTTGTACTACAAATTTACCTTGAGCATCTGTTGTTCCAGTACCAATTATTTTGCCATCACTATCTTTAACTTGTACTTTAGTATTTGCTTCTGCACGCCCTTCTATACGTGTTCCTTCGGCATTTACTTCAATCAAAGGTTGATCTGGAGCTAAAGTATCTTTACCAGCAATCACTTTCGATGGCGCAGACTTATTCCCTGCAGCATCCTCCGCGACAACAGTACCGCCTTTGTCACTAATTAAAGCTGAACTAAGCTTAATAGAATATAACCCTTCCTTATTTGCAGTTACAGAGCCCAACAGTTTGCCATCTGCATCAAAAACTGAAATTTTTGCGTTTGCTTCAGCTTTGCCTGTCACAATTGTGCCATCTTGATTAAGCTGTGCCAAAGGTGAATCAGGTGCAATGTATCTTTAGTTCCAGTCACAATTGTGCCATCTTGATTAAGCTGTGCCAAAGGTGAATCAGGTGTAATGTATCTTTAGTTCCAGTCACAACTGTTGATTTCGAAACATTACCAGCACTATCAATTGCAGAGACAGCCACTTTGCTTCCATTCACTAAAGGTTCGTTCAGTTTTACAGTATAGTTTCCATCCTGATCAGCTTGACCAGTGGCAATGACTTTTCCTGTTGAATCTTTAATCTCAATTTTTGCTTTGGCTTCAGTTTTACCTGTAATCGTTTGTGTATCCGAACTGAGTACAGCCGTTGGTGTTATCGGAGCAATCATATCCGTCGAATCGTTTTTATCATTATTATTGTCGTCATCATCATTCACTGCCAACAGATAAAGACCTTCAGCAGCCAGAGCTATTAATCCGCCTTTAATTAATTGCGATTTAGTGATCCCAAGATCATCTGCGGGTTCTGATACTGAAGAGACTTGTGTAGGTAACTCTGTCGAAACTTGAGGTACAGCTTGACTTGATGATGTGTAACGAACAAATTTGCCCGAATCATCGAACTCGGCAATCGAGTAGCTACCATCAGCGTTACTCAGCGCCAGTGTATGCTCACTGGCATTCATTTCATTGTAAAAGTCACGAATGATTATTTTCTCGCCATTTTTTAAAGTAATGACTAAATCATCGCCTTGCTTGATGATGGATTTTATACTCTCTTGGTTTATACCTAATTGAATAATAGATGGCTGACTTAATATGACATCCTTGATTTGTCCATCTTGTAAAATGTTTAGGCTCGTCTTTGAAGAAACGATAACTCTTGTCATTATTATACCCACTGATCAATTTTATTTTAAAAACTTTAGATTAATGAATAATTAAGCACTTAATCTGTTCGTTAAAATATCAAATGCAATCATTTAGAACAATCTATTCAAAGCTGAGTTTTGTCATTTTATTTAATTGACCATCAATTAAAATCAGATGTCATAAAACAAAAAACCAGCCGAAGCTGGTTTAAAGATTTCTTTGTTAACTTAGAATTTAGGATCGCGCATTTGAACGAGCGTATTGTTTGCTTTTACTAGAGTATCAGTCATTTTCCCAAGTACTGCTGGAATTAAACTTTCTGCCATTTGCGCTGCTTGTAATCCAAGTTTCTCACCAAATGTCGGACGTTTGCGAGTATTGATCACGTATACATCATGTTTTGGTAACAAGCTAAGTAAATACTCATCCGAAGTCTGTAACTTATCCACCAAATTTAATGCGAGAGCATCTTCACCATACCAATGCTCACCTGTTGCCACTTTTGAAATATCTAATTGAGGACGATATTTTTCAACAAAGTGCTTGAATAAAGAATGCGTTTGTTGCAATTCTTCTTCAAATTTCGCCTTGCCTTCAGGTGTATTTTCTCCGAACATTGTCACAGTACGTTTATACTCACCAGCCGTATACAATTCAAAATCAACGTTATGTTGTTTTAAAAGACGGTTGAAGTTTGGAACCTGTGCAACCACACCAATTGAACCGACCACAGCAAATGGTGCTGTAATGATTTCATTGGCAATACAAGCCATCATATAGCCACCGCTTGCAGCTACTTTGTCTACACAGATCGTCACATTAAAACCCGCATCACGTAAACGAACTAACTGAGCAGCAGCCAAACCATAACCGTGTACCATTCCACCAGGACTTTCTAAACGAACTACAACGCGGTCGTGCCCTGCTTTTGCGGTTGCTAGAATAAGGGTAATTTCCTCACGAATCGTATCTACAGCAGAGGCTTGTACATCACCTTTGAAATCGAGCACATAAATTTTCTGATCATTTTTTTTACGAATTTTCGCTTCTTTTGCAAGCTGTTGCACCAGTTGTAAAAGTTCCAAACGAGATGCTGTTGTTTGCGCAATTCTTTTTCTTTGCTCATTCACGCGCGCATTTAAATGACTTATACGAATCTCAGCAGGAAATTTAGGTAAATGGAATAACATAAAATAAGTGCTCTTAAGTTCGGCTTTTATCCGTCTAAGATGTGGTCAGTTGAGTTAAAATTCAATAGTGATTTTGAAAAATAGATTCTTTTTCATCTGCCTATACAAAAAAAGAGCCCGAAGGCCACTACTGTCCCATAGTTTGCTTTAAATAAAAAAACCTGAGTCTAAATAGTTAAAATATGAGTGCAAACAAACACTTTAACTATAAAGGACTC